>CAZOSE010000005.1:4512-25168 GCA_964582385.1 uncultured Lachnospiraceae bacterium | reverse complement strand
TTAGAAAGGGTACTAACACTGCAAATCCTACCAGCTACTTCCTTAAGATCTTTACCTTGACGCATTCTTTCAATTCTGAGCATTTGTCCTTCTATATTTGTTATTTTTTTAAGCAATTTTTCACCACCTTAGAAATTCCTACTTATATGAAAAGATAGTTGTTTAACAGGATGTTACATTAGATTTTATATTACTTACATATTATCATATTCAAGATTAAAAATACATAATACTAAAATTTTCAAGATGGATTTGGATTTTGATATCCCAATCATGCTTTATAAATTGTAGTTTTACAGTATTAAAGACTTTTACATATTTCTCTTTTTATATAAAATGTATTATAATAGGTTTTATAAATTAAGTAGGAGGCAAAAACATGAATAATAATATAGCTAAAGAATTAATTGATTTTATTGATAAAGCAACTACCCCCTATCACACAGTAGAAGAAGGAAAGAGCTTGCTTGCAAGCAATAACTTTACAGAGTTAGATGTAAGAAATGAGTGGGAATTAAAGCATGGAGGAGCTTACTATGTATCTCCGTACCCTACATCACTATTTGCATTTACAGTAGGTAAAGACTGGGCACCAGGTCAGAATATAAGAATTGGGGCAGCCCACACAGACACTCCAGGGTTTCGTATAAAACCTAATAGCGAAATGGCTTCAAATGGCTACTTAAGGTTAAATACAGAAGTTTATGGTGGACCTATACTTAATACTTGGTTAGACAGGCCTTTATCCATAGCAGGAAGAGTTGCTACAAGAAGTGAAGATCCATTTAAACCTAATATGAGATATTTTGATGCTAAAGAGCCTGTAATTACCATTCCTAATTTACCTATACATCTTAATAGAGAAATAAATAAAGGTGTTGAACTAAATAGGCAAATTGATACAATTCCTTTATTCTCAATGGAAAAGGAAGGAACAGATAAGGATAATTATTTTAATGATTATATTGCAAAACAATTAAATGTAGATTCTAAAGATATATTAGACTATGATATATATGTTTATAATGCAGAAGTTGGAGCAGAAATTGGACTGAATAAGGAATTTATATCTGGTCCTAGGTTAGATAATTTAACCTCTACTTTAGCCCTATTAAAAGCGATTAATAATGGAAAGAGAGATGAGGGGATTAATCTTATTGCTCTATATGACAATGAAGAAATAGGAAGTAGGAGTAAGCAAGGTGCAGACTCTGCAGTGCTGAACCTATTAATTAACAAATTGTTTAGAGGACTAGATGCTAAAGAAGGGGAAAAACTATTTGACATGGCTGTAGATAGTTTGTTAATTTCAGTTGATGTTGCCCATGGCCTGCATCCAAATAGACCAGAAAAGTTTGATCCAACTAATCAAACTAAGCTAAATGAAGGGATTGTTATAAAAATAGATAGTAACCAAAGGTATACTTTTGATACAGAAGCTGTTGCAATTGTACAACAGATTTGTGAAAAATCAGGAGCAAAATATCAGAAGTTTGTAAATCGTTCTGACGTAGGCGGTGGAGGAACACTAGGCCCTATCATATCATCATGGTTACCAATGAAGACAGTTGATTTAGGAATACCCTTACTTGCTATGCATTCTGCTAGAGAAATGATGGGAATAGAGGATCAAATATATTTAGAAAATATGCTTACTGGTTTTTTTGAACTATAATTATTAAATAATGACAATAAAAATGGCAAAAATATCATTGGAGTTGACAAAGGTTACAAAAGATGATAATATAATATTTACTTATAGGAGAAGTTATCTCGAAGGAGATATAAACACGCAGGGGGCGTGGGAGCAAAACATTTACATAATAAGGTTAGATCAGTATATATGATTTATATATTGATCTAGCCTTATTTTTTTGAGAAAACTTATATTAGTTTTTAATTTCATCTTGCTTCTTATCTAGTTCTTTTACTTGTCTTAACAAAAACTTATATCTCTTTTGCATAGCATTCAATTCGTAGATATAGCAATCAATCAAATCTGGGTCAGAAACATTCTCAAAATTGGAATATGCACTTTCAAGGGCAATTTTTGTTTTTTCAATGTCCGAAATTAGTGAACCATAGACTGTATCTTTTTTCTTAGAAAAAATTTTCATATAGCATTCTCCTTCTACCTACTTTTCATGATGAAAGGATTAGTTGTTATATTAGTAGTATAGTCTTGGAATTAAAAGAATATACTACATTAGTTAGAAAATATGCCCTTATCAATGAATAGTAGGAGGATTAAGTACATGGAAGTAAATTTAGAAAGTAAAATATTTATTATAATAATTATAATATCAGTTGTATTACTAATAATTAGTATAGTAAAGCAAAGATTTGATTTGCTTGTTAATTTCGCTCTACGTATTGTAGCAGGCTTGTTGGCTATTTACATATTGAATACATTACTACAGAGTATTGGTGTAGATTTGTCTGTAGGAATGAATGCTTTAAATGCTCTAATTATTGGAGTCCTTGGTTTGCCTGGTTTTGCCTTACTCTACGGATTAGCATTGTTTTTCATAGTATTTTAGGGAGGGGGGAGCATCAATATATATATATTTAATAATGGCTAGTATATTACTAGAAATATGATTTTTGTATTATATATAACACTAATAGATTCTGTGCATAAAATACTATAAAAGCTGTAGAGTTGTGGATAAATGTATGGGTTATAGAGCTAGAAGAAAATATAGAAATAATTGTGGCAATGATAAACTTAGTTGTTGTAGACAGGAATCCTATTATGAGAGTCAATATGTTGTAGGAGCCTATGTTAATGGTGGTCCCTTGGCCCCGGAAATTAGCGGTCTTGTACTATTTGAACCAGTCACAGGAGGGACTCAGGTTTTTGCAACTTTTTATGGTTTACCAGAGTATCAAAGGGCTAGAAATGAAAGTGCTCCAGTAGGGCCCCTTGGTTTTCATCTCCATGAGTATGGGGATTGTAGTCTTGGAAACCCAGATTCTCCTTTTGAGGGTGCAGGTGGTCATTGGAATCCTACAAATGAGCCTCATGGTAATCATGCTGGGGATTTTCCTGTTATTTTTTCCTATGATGGTTATAGTAACATTTCTTTCTTTACTAACAGGTTTATGCCTGAAGAAATTGTTGGAAAAGCCGTTATAATTCACCAAAACCCAGATGACTATCGTAGCCAGCCAGCTGGTAATGCAGGTAAAAGACTAGCTTGTGGCCTTGTAGGATATATAAGTTTTGATAATTAATCCATAGCTTATATATTTACTTTGGTAATTAAGAGTATATTGAGGTTAGTTTAATTATTATTACTTTAGGCAGGCTTAAGTGTCTGCCTAACTTAATAGAAAATATTTATTGACCTAGCAAAGTGCACATTAATATTGGACAAGTTTATAACTTATGCCAAAAAATAAAAACTTCCTAAAATCTCATTGACTTTATACATGAAAGTATTGTAAGATAATCCCATATTAAATAACGAGGTGAAATACATCAATCAAAAAATGTATTGCCTGTTAATCATTACACTTCTAGCGGTTTTTCACGATATTAAATCCTATAAAATTAAAAATTATATAATAGTGATTGGAATTGTTACCGGTTTATTTATTAACTTTAAAGAAGGTGGTTTTCAAGGCATTTATTATTATTTACTAGCAATATTTATACCTATTGTTATTCTTTTACCATTATTTCTGTTTAAGGCTTTAGGAGCAGGAGACATAAAACTCTTTTCTGTAATAGGTTGTTATTTAGGAATTTCTTCTGTTATTAAAGTTATAATCTTTTCTTTGTTAATGGGTGGAGTTATGTCACTTATTTATCTTCTGAAAACTAAAGGATTGTCAAAAAGAGTATATCACTTGATTTCCTATGTATCCAAAATGAAACAAGCAAATTCAACAATACTTAATAAAGGTAGACTAAATATTAAGGATATTAAAATTCTGCCATATTATGAGAAAGAAAAGCATGGTAGGGAAGGAGTGATCCATTTTTCAATTGCTATATTTTTAGGGCTATTAGTATTTATATTTATTTGTGAAACTATGTAGGTTTAGTTATTTTATAACCTTATACAAATTTTCGCTACAAGCGTAAAGAACACGCGATTTTCGCTCAAATCTTTGTATAAGATTATAAAAGTCAAATTATAAATTATAGTTTCACAAACACATAATAAAGAGCATTAAAAAAGAGGAGGTAATGGAGCTGAGCAGAGTTTTAGGAATATTCGATTCTGATCTTGAGTATTCTAGTCAATTAATGAATTATATTAAAAGGAACCATAAAAGTATTAATCAGGTTAGAATTTTTACAAACAAAGCTATACTATATGATTATCTTTTGGAAAACCATATAGATGTTTTACTTATCAGTGAGGATAAGTTACCAGAAGATATTGAACATGATAATATAGAGAGAATGTGCATTCTTTCAGAAGGAAATTATTTATTAGAAAACCATAATAATGATAAAAAAACAATATATAAGTTTCAGTCTGCTGAACAAATTATTAATGAATTATTTCTTTGTTTCCCAAATCTTAAGGCTAAGAATAATAATTCAAAAAAGATAAAAGTGATAAGTGTATTCTCATTAAATGATGGATTTGATAAGGATAACTTTTCTTTTAATATAGCCAATCAATATGGGATTACAAAAAAGGTATTGTTAGTTGATCTAAACATCTTACATGGTAGATACCAATTGTTAAATCTAGATTCAAAGAAAAATCTTTCAGAATTTCTTTATTTTCTTAAGTTTAAAACTCCAAATATATTATTGAAAATGGACTTACAAGTACAAAGGTTAGAAAACTTTGATTACTTAAATGGTGTAATGTTTGGACCTGACTTATATGATCTTACTATCAAAGATTTAGAATATTGGATTGAAGAATTAGAAAAGTCAACTTATGACACTATTATCTTTAATGCTGGTTGTTTTATGGAAGCAACATTGGAACTAATTAGAAAGAGTAATAGGGCCTTTTTAATCACAAAAACTAGTCCATGGATTAACAATTTATATATGAACCTAGTAGAACAATTAAAGTGGACAGGATACGAGGATCTTATAGATAAGATTGAAAAGGTGAAAATTAAAAGAGATTATACAGATGAAATATGTGAAGAAGAAATAAACAATATTTTTACAGACCATTGGGGTGAGTTAACAAAATTCTATGCAAGAGATGTTTAATGTAATAAAAAATCAAGTTGTTAGTATGATAGATCTGTATAAGGATTATCAAGATGAAGAAATTATTGAGGTAATTGATGAGGTAATAATTAATAGAAGCAGAGAAAGCTATATAAGTATAGATGATAAAAGGTGTTTAAGACGGTCTATCTTTAACTCTATTAGGCGTTATGATGTACTTCAAGATTTAATAGAGGATAATACAATAACGGAAATAATGATTAATGGTGCTGACAAGATATTTATTGAGCAGGGTGGATCAATTAGGCAGTGGGACAAAAGATTTGAATCAAATAAGAAGTTAGAAGATATAATCCAGTCTATAGTCTCAAAGTCTAATAGGATCATAAACGAGGCAAACCCAATAGTTGATGCAAGGCTATCAGATGGTTCTAGAGTTAACATAGTCTTACCCCCAGTATCCCTAGATGGAGCTGTAGTTACAATAAGAAAATTCCCTGAAAAACCTATAACTATCAATAAACTAATACAGTATGGTTCTTTAACTAGGGAATTAGCAGATTATTTGGAAAAGTTAGTTGTAGCAGGTTATAACATTTTTGTTAGCGGGGGGACAGGTTCAGGAAAAACCACCTTTTTAAATGTGCTTTCTAATTATATTCCATCTGATGAGAGGGTTATTACAATTGAAGATTCTGCTGAGTTACAAATACAAAACATCATAAACCTAGTAAGATTAGAAGTTAGAAATTCTAACGTTGAAGGAAAAGGAAGCATTTCAATTAGGGATCTTATTAAGTCAAGCTTGCGAATGAGGCCTGACAGAATTGTAGTAGGAGAAGTTAGAGATGCAGCAGCAATTGATATGCTACAGGCAATGAATAGTGGTCATGATGGATCTTTATCAACAGGACATGCTAACTCTGCAATAGACATGCTTAGTAGATTAGAAACCCTCGTACTGATGGGTGTGGATATACCACTATTAGCTGTACGTAAACAAATAGTATCAGCAATTGATATTATTATACACTTGGGAAGACTAAGGGATAAAAGTAGAAAGGTAATTGAAGTATCAGAAGTTTTAGATTGTATTGAGGGAGATTATGTTATGAATAAATTGTATGTTTTTGAAGAAGTAGGTGAAGACGAAAAGGGAAATGTAATTGGGGAGATAGTTAAAACAAATAATTTGTTAATTAATGATTCTAAGTTAAAAAGAGCGGGGATTATATGATATTAGATTATAATCAGTATGAGTATTCGAAAGTAGAATGGATTAGATACTTTATTCAAGGTTCATTAATCGGGATGGTATTTGGATATTTGTTTTATTCTAATATTATTGGAATTATTCTATTAATGCCATATGGATTTTATTATGTAAGGAAAAAGAAAGCAGGCCTAATTCAAGATAGAAAATGGCAACTAAATCTTGAATTTAGAGATAGCCTTCTAAGCATTACTTCTGCTTTAAATGCTGGATACTCAGTAGAAAATGCATTTGAACAAGCTAGTCTTGATCTTAAACTAATGTACAATGAGGATTCACTTATTGTGCTAGAATTCGAAAGTATAGTAAATCAAATTAAGATGAATATAACAATAGAGAGGATACTAGAGGATTTTGCAAGGAGAACAAAACTTGAAGATATAAATATGTTTTCTGCTGTCTTTAGTACAGCAAAAAGAACAGGGGGAGATTTAATTAAAATCATAAGAAATACAGGTAATAGTATAGGTGACAAGATTGAAGTAAAAAGAGAAATAAAAACTATGATAGCTGCAAAAAGGTTTGAATCCAAAATAATGAATATGATTCCATTTATAATAATCCTCTATCTAAAATTCTTCTCACCAGGATTTTTAGACCCACTATATAATAATTTGATTGGTTTTATAATTATGTCAGTCTTATTGATTATCTACATCATAGCCTACAAAATGTCTGAAAGCATAATGAGTATAGAGGTGTAAGATGATATTTTTAAACCTTTTAATACTTGCTCTTTTTATTATATTAATAGTAGTTTCAAAAAACTATGAAAAAGATTTTATATCTACATTAGATAGTAATAAATACAAATTGGGTTTTTTATTTTCAGCTGGTCTTTACCTTATTGATAAAATAGGTGGGATAATAAAAGTTATTTCATTAAAAAAACAAGAAGATTCATTAAGGGCAATACATGTTGGTGAATCAATTAAAGTCGTAACGAGAATCTATCTGTGTAATAAAATATTAGTATTTGGACTTATAATTTTTGTCTTTAATATTCTATCTCTAGTTAGTAATTTAAACACTTCTATAAATAATAACCAACAAGAAAACAATATTATAATGAGACCACCAACTTCTTCAGAAAGTAAAAGAATTAAACTAGATGTATATATGTCTGAAGAAGATATACTTATTCTAACTAAGGAAATTGATTTAGAAATTGGGGCAAGAAGATATAGCAAAGAAGAAGTAAATGAGTTAATAGTGAATGCAAAATCATATATCGATTCTACTATTTTAAAAGGTAATGTATCATCAGAAGAAATAACTTCAGATATAAACTTAGTAACTTACATACCAGATACAGACTTATTAGTTGATTGGGAGCTAGAAAACTACGAATTAATATCTAGGGACGGTAAGGTAAACAATGAGGGTATATTTGAAAATATAAACACACAGGTTATAGCTAAAATCTCTTATTACGATATAGAGGTTGAGTATCAAATTGATTTAGTAGTATTACCTAGAGTACTTACCAAAGAGGAGTTAGCATATAAAAAACTCATAGAAAAAATTGAAGAGATAGATGAGAATAGTACTAGTGAAGAAGATATTGAACTACCGAATATAATAGACAATATGGAAATTGCTTGGGAAGAAAAGAAGGACTACTCAAGTATACAATTATCATTAGCGGGCTTAATCTTATCAGTATTAACATTCATAGCTTATGATAAGGAATTATATGACAAGGTAGAAGAAAGAAACAGACAAATGTTATTGGATTATCCCGAAATAATAAACAAAGTGACTTTATTACTAGGAGCTGGAATGCCATTAAAGAATGCATGGCATAAAATAGTTGAAGATTATAAAGTAAAATCTAGAGAAAAAAGATATGCATATGAAGAAATGATTATTACCAGTAATGAAATGATGCTTGGTATGTCAGAGATTACTGCCTATGAAAGTTTTGGAAGAAGGGTGAAATTACTGCCTTATTTAAGGTTTTCATCACTACTTGCCCAAAATGTTAAAAAGGGATCTTCGGATTTATTACGAATATTGGAAATTGAGGCAATTGAATCATTTGGAGAACGTAAAGAATTAGCAAAAAGAATTGGTGAAGAGTCTGGAACTAAGCTTTTATTTCCTATGATGCTTATGTTACTTATAGTTATTATCATTGTAATTGTTCCAGCATTTTTATCATTTCAAATATAATCAAATAAAAAAAGGAAGGCAATTTATGAACATTAACAAACTAAAGAAAGTCATTGGAGATTTTATACTAGAGGAAGAAGGAATTGGTGTAGTGGAGATAATATTAATCTTAGTTATTATAATAGGACTTGTAATAATCTTCAAAGATAGAATGACAGCTCTAGTTAATAATATTTTTTCAACGATTACAAATAAGACAAACACCATTTTAAGATAAATGAGAACAAAAGGAAATGTAAGAGGTTCTATAACAGTATTCTTGTCAATGACCTTATTAATTATATTATCATTAGTTATGACTACAGTTGAAGCCTTAAGAGTCAGCAGCATGTCAGCATATACTAATCGAGCCTTGTATACAGCTTTAGATTCTGTATTTGCAGACTATTATTATCCATTGTTTAAGGAGTACCATGTATTTGGTTTAGATGGCTCCTATTCTTCAGATTCGGTTCAGGAAAGAATTATCCAAGATAAAATAAGTGAGTATATGGAATACACCTTTGAGCCTAATAAAAATATAGCATTTGCAGGTTTTAATGTACCAATAAAGGGTTTTGACATGTATGGTATTAAGACTGAAGAAGTAAAGGTCGAAGAAGTACATACACTTATGGACTATGATGGTGGATTATTTAGAAGTCAAGCTGTAGATTATACAAAGTATAGATTAGCTGGCGATGGGGTTGAAGAATTGCTGGAAAAGGCTAATCTTATTAATAACTCAGGAATTAAAGATATTGAGTCAACACAAATCATTATTAGCAAAAAGATGACTGTAGAAAAAGAAGTATCAATTATTACTAATGATTTAGTGACTTTAAGTAGACTTTTAGATGGGATTGTTATTACAAAAAGTGGACCAAAGGTCAATAAGAATGGAAGTCTTTATATTAATAATTCATTTATTAAAAAGATGTGTAATTCATTATCAACAATAAATAATCCTTATCCGGAGAATCCGTGGGTTTCTTCAGCCTTAAAAACCAAACTAATAAATCCTACAAGTTTAATAAATAAAGGTATTAGCTGTTTAGATTCATTAATAGAAAACAATAAAACAAGAGCAAATACCCAATCAGAGGAAGTTATTGAAGAGTGCAATAATAAAGAAAAACAACTCATAAAGGATTTTAAAATAAACTTAAGTGAAATTAAAAGTCTTATAAATAGTACAGATAACTTAACCAAAAGTGCGCTATCAGTTACTACTAGGCTTAATAATAAGCAAGCTAAACTAACAAAGGAAATAAACAAATATGAATCCACATTAAAAAGTATGGAAAATAATATTAGCGATGAGCTATATTCTAGTTTTTGGAATGATTATGAAGAATTAGAAAAATATAGAAATGATACTTCTAATAAAAAAGGTCATTATGATTTTTTAAAGATGAAAAACACCTTGTTAGACAATCAAGTTATTCTTCAAGAAATAAAAGGTGAGTTTAACATAACCATAAATAATAATGAGAGTAGCTGGCTACAAGGAAAAGAAAAATTAGCTAGAATAAGAAAGCTTGTCTCAAAATACAGTCATGATAATTTACAGTTAGATTATAGTTCATTAGCTAAGAAAGAAGAAGGGCCAGATTACTTTTTAGAAATTAATAGCTTAATTAGTGGTGATATTATATCCCTTCTTTTACCAGACCCAAAGGAGACTTCAGATAAAAATATAAAAAATATTAACCGGGGTAATTTACCCTCAAGTCAGTATAAAAATTTAGATAAAGGTTCTTCTAATATATCTAATGAATTAAGTGAATTAGGCTTAACTGATTCATTTACTGTATTAACTGATATGTTAGATAACTTTATACAAAGCTTTAGTGGAAAAGACCTTTTAATTTCTTCGGCAGATGCATTAGGGAGTGCATTTTTATATCAAAAATATTTATTTGATCATTTTGCTGCATTTAATACCAAGGCAAAAGTGGAAATGCCAACATCACTAGCTTATGAGATGGAATACATACTAGAAGGAAAGGATTCGGATTCAGATAACTTAAAATCCTTAATTTATAATCTACTTACATTTAGAACTATAATGAATACAGTCTCTTTGTTTTCTGATGCAACTAGCAATAAACAGGCAAAGGCTGTAGCAACAACACTAGTTGGATTTTTAGGTATGCCTATATTAATTACAATTACTAAAACGATTATTTTATTTGCCTGGGGGCTTGCAGAGAGTCTTATAGATATATCAGCCATATTAAGAGAAAAAAGTATTGCGATATATAAAGAAATTAAAGACTTTCAGCTAAAATTAGTAGAGTTACCTTTCTTTAACAAAAGACTAATTAGTTTAAAAGTAGAAAGTATTAAGGGTAAAAAGTCACCCTTATATTTAAATTATGAAGATTATTTAAATATCTTATTATTAATTAAGAATAAGCAATTAATAACTTTTAGAACTTTGGATTTGATTCAGATAAATCTTCAAAATAACTATGAAGATTCATTTCTAATAAATAATTGTATCTTTGGATTACAAGTCAATACG
The DNA here is from genome assembly GCA_964582385.1 of uncultured Lachnospiraceae bacterium. Classification (GTDB taxonomy): domain Bacteria; phylum Bacillota; class Clostridia; order Lachnospirales; family Lachnospiraceae; genus JAAYRG01. The sequence continues at coordinate 14,053 of CAZOSE010000005.1, read as the reverse complement.
GATTTTTCTATGGATCAAAAGTTTGTTTCACTCCCATTTATAAAAGAATCAGTGGATCATAATAGTAAAAGATATTTGCATAATATTAAAATGGAGTACTCTTACTAAAAAGTTTAGGACATATAACTTAATCTATAGGATGAATTGGTATATCCGTTCATTTAAAAAAACAACAAGTCTCTCCAAGAAAAAGAAGCGTTTATCCCAAATTAGTATTTAAATAATAAAAAATATTAACTTAAAAACAAATAAAGGAGCGGATATACCAGTTTGTCCTATAGATTGAGCAATATTTTAAAAAGGAGTTTCTTTTGAAAACTTTTATAATAAAAGGGAATGGAATGAAGGATAAATTAAATAAACATAAAAAACTTAGAGGTTCTTTAACGCTAGAAGCAGCTCTTGTGTTACCTGTGTTTATTTTTACTATTCTAGCTTTTATATATTTACTACAAGTTTTGATTTTACATAATGACATACAGGAAGCTATAACAGAAATCGGCCTAGACTCTGCAAAATATGGTTATGTATATGAAAGTCTAGGAGGATCTTTTAATAGTTCAGACTCCATAAATAATTCGAATTTTAATTATAAAAGTGAAGATGGAGTTATAGACAGTTCTATAGAAACTCTTATAGCAAGAAGTATAGATAGTATATATTTTAAAACAGCTTTATATAAAAAACTTGATGTTGAATCGGTAAACGATTCAATTATAAAAGATGGATTTACTGGAATACACACCTTTTTATCTAGTTATATGGATGAAGGTGATGAAGTAGATGTAATTCTTAATTATAATATAAAATTACCTCTTGCCTTTATTAACATTATAGATTTTCAAATGGTACAAAGGGTTAAATTAAAGAGTTGGAATGGATATAGGCCCACTCCAAAGTTTACTAAAGAGAATGAAGATACGAAAGATAAAGATGAAGAAATGGTTTTCATAACTGCCACAGGCAATGTTTACCATACATCTGATAGTTGTTCTCATATTAGTTTATCAATTCGCAATGTACCTTATAATCAACTAGATAAGTTAAGAAATAAAGCTGGTGGTAAATATAAAAGCTGCAGTCTTTGTTGGTCAAGCTATGAAGATGGAAGCACGGTTTATATTACTGCAAGTGGGGATAGATATCATGGAGATGTGAAATGTAGTGGACTTAAGAGAACAGTTACTAAAGTGCCAATATCTAAGGTAATAGGCAGAAAAATGTGTAAAAGATGTGGTAACTAAAGGAGAAATTATGGAATATATAGATTTACTATTTAAAGTGGTTTTGTTTTTATGGCTTTTTCTTTGTAGCTGGCAAGATATAAAAAGGCAAGAAATAAGTATCATTTTAATTGGTTTAGGATTTGTTCTTTTATTTGTAATTTCAATAATTCATGGGGAACTTGCATTATGGGAAAGAGTAGGGGGTATAGGTATAGGAGCTGTACTTTTAATATTAAATAAGCTAACGAGGGGACAAGTAGGTATAGGTGATGGACTTATATTTTGTGTAACAGGTATATCTTTGGGGTTTTTCATTAATTCCATACTATTGTTTTATAGCTTATTTATTGCAGCGATATTTTCATGTATCTATATGATAATTAAAAGAGTAAATAGGAAGACGACTATTCCATTAGTGCCATTTATATTTATAGTATCAATGGGGGTATATTTTTATTGAATAAGTATTACTATACCAAAGTTAAAGGAAGTTACACTATAGAAGCAGCTTTGATTCTTCCATTTGTTTTATTTATAATTATTGGTTTGATATATTTGGGATTTTATTTACATGATTATGGTAAAATTAAGGCAATAGTAGATGAGTGTCAAATACGAGGTAAGGGATTAGTTATGAATGAAGTTGACTTAAATAGTGGGATTTTGTCTTATCCTACATATCTAGACAGAAGCATATTTTATCCTATGGATAATGACTTTAAACATAAAGAAAATCAAATTACTAATTATATATATAAAAAAACTAAGGATAAACTTTTCATATCAAAAGTTAATAATGTTGAAACCCAGGTAAGTGCATATAATATTAAATTGAGAGTTGACCTAGATTATCAATTTCCTTTTGGTATAATAGAAACATTTTTCAAGGATACCAAAAAGATTACTATTGAAAGTAATGAAAAAATACATAATCCAACTGAATTTATAAGAGGGTTACAAGTATCCCATGATGTTGCAAAGAAAATAGATATAGTTAATAAAGTCACTAGTAAGCTAAAGAAGATCATTGGTGTAATAAAATAATATATGGGTAGGTAAGTAGATTATGGAAGCAAGTTATATAAAGGATATGCAAACAAATTATTTAATCTTAGAGAGTGATAAAAATAGGTCTAATAGCTATATAGGTAAAATGATATTAAATAATCAAATTACAGGATTATTAAGTGTGGAACTAAGATGTATCGATAGTATGGATTATTTCTATTATGATATAAGCTCAAAAGATTCTTTATCTAACACATATAAGACCCAGTTATTAGGATATGATGTATTAAAAGATATATTAAAAAAAATTATAGGTACAATAGAAAGAAGCAGGGAATATCTCTTAAATGAGGAAGGTTTTGTTTTAAAACCAGAATATATATATATTAGTAAGGACGAGTTCATTCCGTTATTATGTTACTATGTTGATTTTAGCGAACCTCTCCTAGTACAGTTTAGTAGTTTAATTGAATACTTTATGGGTAAAGTAGACTATAAGGATGAAAGGGCTGTTTTATTAGTCTATGCACTTTATAAAATTACAAAAGAAAGCAATGTTAGCCTTGAACAGCTAAAGGAAGAACTATATAAAGACATGAAGGATTCAATTCCTAACTCTTCTTTTCAAGAAAATGATTATACTCAAAATAGAACGGAGGGAGATAATAATTCCCTTAAATATAATAAGGATATGGAAGACAATCTATTTGACCAAGGTAAATTAGATAGGACTAATAATATATTTAAATCAATAAATAATTATGATATTAATGACACAGTAGATGAAAAAGAAGTGCTTAGTTACAGTAAGAAAAGTTATATAATCACAGCAATATCAATTGTAATTATAATGGCAATTTTTCTTGTTATGTTTCAATCTAAACTTTTATATAATAGCTTTGGTACTAAGATAGATTTAATTAAACTATTGTGTTTTGTAATAGTAATTACTTGTGGAGAGGTATTATTACTGAGTAAGTTATTTAACAAGGACAGTAAAATTATTAGAATTATGCCAAATGAAACTACAAACTATTATAATAGTAATAAAGACATAACTTTTAAGACTGGAGATATTGGAACACATAATCAAGCCATAGCTTTTAATTCTGGAGATATTGGAACACATAATCAAGAAGAGATTTATGAAACACAGATATTGCAAAATAGTGAAGAATATGAGGAATTTGAGACTGAGATTTTATATGATTTAAGTAGCAATGAGGATGAATTTTATCTTGAACCAGCAGATGAAAATGAGAAGATATACATAGATAGGTCTCCATTTATAGTCGGAAAGAATTGGGAAGGAGTAAACTACAGAATAAGTGATGCTTCAGTTAGTCGGTTTCATGCTAGGCTATCTGTTAGCGATGATATAATAAGTGTTACAGATTTAGGCTCACTAAATGGTACTTACATAAATGGAATTAAATTAAAAGAGCATACAAGCCATAGCTTATCTGTTAATGACGAACTGTTCTTTTCAAAATGTAAATATACTGTTAAAAAAAGTTAGTTATAAGCCCTGTACACTTGTTTCAATACCCTAAAGTATGTATAATATATATTATGTATTATATTCAAATAACATTATAAGGTATTGGTGTTAGCAAGTTAACAAGGGAGGGTTTAGATGGAAACATATGTAATGGCATTGGATCAGGGTACAACTAGTTCAAGATGTATTATTTTTGACAATAAAGGTAGAATTTGCAGTATATCACAAAAGGAATTTACTCAGATTTACCCTAAGTCAGGTTGGGTTGAACATGATCCTCTAGAGATATGGTCAACACAGATAGATGTAGTAAAAGAGGCAATGGAGAAGTTTGGGATAGGTATCGAACAAATTGATTCTATTGGTATTGCAAACCAAAGAGAAACAACAATATGTTGGGATAAAAATACAGGACTTCCCATCTATAACGCAATAGTATGGCAATGTAGACGAACATCAGATTATATAACAGAGTTAAAAAATTCTGGACTAGATGAAAATATTAAGGAAAAGACAGGGTTAATTCCAGATGCATATTTTTCAGCCACAAAAATAAAGTGGATTTTAGATAATGTTGAAGGTGCAAGACTAGAGGCTGAAAAAGGTAACCTTATTTTTGGTACTGTGGATACCTGGTTGATATGGAAGCTAACTGGTGGAAGGAATCATGTTACCGATTATACTAATGCATCAAGAACTATGCTATTTAACTTGAAAGAGCTAGATTGGGACGAAGAGATACTTGATATGTTAAGTATACCAATTAGTATGCTTCCGGATACCAAACCTTCTAGCAGCCTATTTGGACATACAGATAAAGAAATTTTAGGGAAAGAGATTCCTATAACAGGAGTAGCTGGAGATCAACAAGCAGCATTGTTTGGCCAGTGTGGATTTAATCCAGGTGATGTTAAGAATACCTATGGGACAGGAAGCTTTATACTAATGAATACAGGTATTGACCCAATAAAATCTGAACATGGACTCTTAACCACCATTGCAGCCAATCCTGAAGGGGATGATGTTCAATATATATTAGAAGGAAGTGTTTTCGTTTCAGGTGCAGCAATACAGTGGCTACGTGACGAACTAGAAATTATTGAATCTTCGCCTGAATCAGAGAAACTTGCCCTGGCAGTAAAAGATACTAATGGTGTTTATGTTGTACCTGCATTTACAGGACTTGGAGCTCCTTATTGGGATCAATATGCAAGGGGAATAATAGTTGGGATTACTAGAGGTGTTAACAAGAAACATATAACAAGAGCAACCTTAGAATCTATTGCTTACCAATCATATGATGTTATCCAAGCAATGAAAAAAGATTCTGGAATTGAAATTAGGAATCTTAAGGTAGACGGAGGTGCAAGTTCAAACAACTTTTTAATGCAATTTCAATCTGATATATTAAATACAAGTATCCAAAGGCCCTTATATATTCAAACAACTGCACTTGGGGCAGCGTATTTAGCAGGATTATCAACAGGATACTGGAAAGACAAGGATGATATAAAAGAAAACTGGGAATTATCCAAGACATTCGAACCTAATATGAAAGAAAAGGAAAGAAATGACTTATTAAAAGGATGGGAAAAGGCAGTTAAGCGTTCATTTAACTGGGCTGATTAATAATATATTACACAAGATTAGAACCAATATTAATACATACATTATAAATGTTATGTTTAGGATATTGGTTCTAATCTTTATAAAAATCCTTGTAAATCTTAATCTTTTATCTTAAGATTAAGATACTGGTATAATAATTAATTAATAGATTCAAAGGAAGAAGCCGCCACTATTTTTGTAATAATCTATTTAAGTAAAGAATAATAACTAAAGAAGGAAATGACCATGATATTAAAAAAGATATATATAGGTTTAATGAATTTGGGATTTAATAGTGTAGGGATAAATAGAGATAATATAAGTTTATTTCAAAGAGTAGTTGATCAAGAAATTTATATTGTTGCTATTTTGGACTGCCCTAGTGGTCTAGAGTATACTCATGATCAAATATCCTATATTGATAAACAAATTAATAGTTATTATTACAGTAAAGGATATTCATATGTTAATTCCCTTGGAATTATATGTACTAAGAATGTTGATAATGTTAAAGATATCAGTAATAATGGTAACAACTTTTGGTTTATAGATACTTATGAAAGACGGCTTATAATATATGAACATCAAATGGATAAGTTTTTAAATTTAGAGAAACAAATTGAAAACATATTAAATGAGGATGATACAAGTATTCTTGATACTGATAATTATGGAATAAGTAACAACTATCCAAATCACGTAAACACTAAGTCAACCAAAAGTATTTTGAGTAAGTTTATGTCAGAATGGAATACTATTTTAATAGTAGCAAACATTTTGATTTATATTATTGTTAATATAATCAGCAGGGAAAGAGGCAAAGAATATTTAGTTTTATCTGGTGCATTATATTGGCCTGCAATTGTTCATACAAAAGAGTATTATCGTTTAATTACTTATATGTTTTTACACGCTAATGTTACACACTTATCCAATAATATGCTTGTTCTATTCTTTTTGGGTGATAACCTTGAAAGAGCAGCAGGTAAATGGAGATTCCTAGGCGTGTATTTTGGTTCTGGTATAATTGCTGGGCTTGTATCTATGTATTATAATATGGCTAACCATTATAATGTGATTTCTGTTGGTGCTTCAGGTGCAATTTTTGGAGTAGTGGGTGCAATGGTAAATATTGTGATTAGAAACAAAGGTCGACTTGAAAACATTAGTACCAGACAGATGGTCTTATTTGTTGTTTTTAGTTTATATGGAGGTTTAACAAGTCAAGGAGTAGATAATGCTGCACATATTGGTGGTTTAATTTCAGGGTTTATATTAGCAGGAATTTTATATAGAAAATCTAAGAATTAAAATTGATTATAAGATTTTGATTTTTAGCTGAGGGTTTATATTTTGACATTAAAAAAGAACTCCCTATTTCAATTGGCATTTTCACTATTAAAATAACGAATAATTATATAAAGAGTTAATTAAGATATTATTTAGATCTTAGGCAAAGTTATAATAGTACGTGTTTCTTTGTTTACAGTTATTATTTCTATATCACCCATATGTGATTGTATTATACTTCTAGATAGAGGTAATCCAAGTCCACTCCCTGTTGCTTTCTTTGTTACACGTAATTCAAAGATTTTTTCTTTGAAATCATCAGAGATTAAGTGCCCATTATCATTAATTTCTATGATAAGGTTACTCTCGTCGGCTTTACATTTAATATGAACATAATCACCTTGATCTACAGCCTCCATAGAATTTTTTATAATATTTATTAAGGCCTGCTGTATTCTGATTTTATCAATTGGATAGTTTATGTAATATGGTTTTACATTTTCATCAATGTAAAGAGTTAATTCAACTTTCTGCTTTTCAGCAATAGGTATAAAGTAACCTGAAACTGATTTAACTACTTCTAGCAAATTATCTTTGCTAAGTTCTACTTCTATACAGTTTCTGTACTCCTTGAAGTTGTCTAATAGCTCAATACAATCTTTTACATCAAATGTTAGCTGGTCCCAATACTTATAATCTTTTATTTCTGGGTATTTAAGCTCCATAAGTTGTATTGTACTATTAATTAGTGCCAAGGGATTTTTAATTTCATGGCATAATTTACAAATTATATCATTGTAGTAACTAGAGTAGTGATTGGCAATACTGGAATATTTCTCATTGTCAATTATATTAGGTGTGTCAACTTTATGCATAATATGATACCTCCCAAAAATATGCTATCAGATGGTTGTAAGTTTTACAAGAAAAAGGAATCAACAAAAACAATTATATTTTGACAAGTTTCGACAACATAGAAAGATGTTAAGAATCTAAAATACTAGAAATAAGGGAAAGGAGAAGTTAATGGATAATAATTGCATATTTTGTAAAATAGTAAAGAAACAAATTGGGTCATATATTCTATATGAAGACGATGAGTTTCAAGTTATTTTGGATAATTCACCGGCTACTAAGGGTCATGCAATACTACTTACAAAACAACATTTTAAGAATATATTTGAAATGGATGAGCCAACAGCATCAAAATTATTTCCTGTTGTTTTAAAGGTATCACAAATAATGAAAGAAGAACTTAATTGTTCAGGCTTTAATTTAGTTCAAAACAATGGTAAAGATGCAGGTCAAACAGTTTTCCATTTTCATTTACATTTAATACCAAGGTATGAAAATGATGGTGTAGATTTTAGATGGAATGTTACTGAATATGATGATAATGAAGCCTCAAGTATTTCTAGTAAAATCTTTAATAGAAATGAATAATAAATAGCAATTTATATAAACACCATATATTAATAACAATAATATAGGCCAGTAGAAAGTTAGGGGCTGACTATTGGCCTAATTAAAGACATATGTTATAAAGATAATTCTTTTATTAAACCAACTATAGTTGCAGTAGAGTCGGTCTGCTTACTTTTGTCCATATTGTCTAAATATTCTTCTTTGTTCTTATATACGTTATTTACAGCATCTAATAGACTATTACAATCTAAGTCTTCTTCCCTTAATAAATAAGAAAAGCCCTGTTTTTCAAATGAACGTGCATTTAATATTTGATCTCCTCTACTTGCACCAAGAGAGAGAGGGATTAGAATATTTGGTTTTCTAAGAGCTAGCAATTCACAAATGGCATTAGCCCCAGCCCTTGAAATTACAATATCTGTAGCAGCTAAGAGGTCGCTTAGTTCTTTGTTTATATATTCAAATTGAACATAACCTTCTATATTGTTATACTTTGGGTCTGTCTTTCCCTTTCCACAAAGATGAATGACTTGAAAGTTCTCAAGTAACTTAGTAAGTGCTTCTCTAACTATCTCATTAACAGTTTTTGCCCCAGTACTACCTCCCATTACAAGTATTACTGGCTTATTTAATGAAAAGCCACAAAAATCTAGTCCCTTGATTTTGTTTCCAGCAAATAATTCTTTGCGAATAGGTGTACCGCTAAGTACTGCCTTTTCTTTTGGTATATGGTCCAAAGTTTCAGGGAAATTAACACAGACCTTATTAGTAAAAGGTATACTTATTTTGTTTGCAAGTCCAGGAGTAATATCAGATTCGTGAATTATACAAGGAATATTTCTTCTTTTCGCTGCAATTACAACAGGAACTGAAACAAAGCCTCCTTTTGAGAATATAATATCTGGATTTAATTTTTTAATAAGAGATGAAGCCTCAGTGTAGCCCTTTAAAACTCTAAATGGATCTGTAAGGTTTTTAACATCAAAATAACGACGTAACTTGCCAGAAGATATTCCATAATAAGTTATTCCTAAATTTTCAATTAATTTTTTTTCGATTCCATCATAGGAACCAATATAAATAACTTCAAACCCTTCTTTTTTTAAAGAAGGAAGTAAAGCAATATTAGGAGTTACATGCCCTGCTGTTCCTCCACCTGTTAGGATTATACGTTTCAAATTTGATTCCTCCATTTTTAATCATCGTGATTATTATAACATTTATACTGGTCTTAGCAAGATTGGATTTATATATTTCATAAGATATCTTCTTTGTGAATTTATTTGGCTAGGTAAGATAAACTAAGAAAGACTATAAACATAGTGGAGTTAGATGCTTTAATTTTAATTCTGATTTGTCATAAAACATGTTATAATTTAATAAATGATATAGTGTAAACTATAATATAATTATAGGTCAAAGGGTGATAAGATGAGCAGAGAAGAATTTATAATCAAAGGAAATGAAGAAACTAATATATACT
>CAZOSE010000005.1:0-4502 GCA_964582385.1 uncultured Lachnospiraceae bacterium | reverse complement strand
ATCGGTGGGCTAAAGATAATGACAAATCAGTCAAAGGTGTGATATTAATTCTCCATGGAATGGCAGAACATGCTCTTCGTTATGCAGATTTTGCCAACTTTCTGAATGAAAACAATTACATAGTTTATGCAGTAGATCATAGGGGACATGGGAAAACAGGAGTGACTATGGGTAAGATGGGCTACTTTGGTAAAGGAGGATGGGACCAAGTTGTAAATGATACATATCAACTGCTTAATATAGTAAAGTCAGAGAACAAGGGGATGCCTATCATTATGTTTGGGCATAGTATGGGCTCAATTATTACAAGAACTTGTGTATCAAAATTTGGCTCAGAATTAGATGGAGTTGTTCTCTCTGGTACCACCAATGGTGTTAATTTAATTACCCGAAAAATAGGATTATTAATTGCAAAATCAATTGCATACTTTTTCAAAGAAGATAAAGAATCACCAGTCTTAAACTTTATTTTCTTTAATAATTATAATAAAAGAATTAAAAATGGGCATTCGGTGTTTGATTGGCTCTCAAGAGATCAAAACCAGGTTCAAAAGTATTTAGACGATAAGCTATGTGGTTTTATATGTACTTCAAGTTTTTATGCCCAAATGATGTCTGGTATAAATGAAAATGCAAAAAAAACAAATCTACTGAAAGTGGATTCTAGTTTACCAATGCTAATTTTTTCAGGAACTATGGACCCAGTTGGCGGATTTGGCAGGGATGTTATAAAGACACATGATCTATATAAGGATGTTTCAAAGATGAAAAATATTAAACTAAAACTTTATGAAGAGGGTAGACATGAAATGCTAAATGAGCTTAATAAAGACGAAGTTTATCAAGATGTACTAAAATGGTTGGAAGACATACTAAATAAAAAGAATTTACAAAGGAGAAATTAAGTGAATATTATTGGAATAATAGGGGCTATGGATGAAGAGGTTAAAGAACTTCAGAAAGTAATGGATAATACTAGGGTTAAGTCTATTGCAACAATGGATTTTTATGAAGGAAACATTAAAGATAAGAACGTTGTGGTAGTTAGATCAGGAATTGGTAAAGTAAATGCAGCGATTTGTACCCAAATTTTAATAGATAAATATAAAGTAGAGGGAATTATTAATACTGGAATAGCTGGTTCTTTAGAGGCAAAGATTGATATAGGAGACATGGTCTTATCATCTGATGCAATGCAGCATGATATGGATGTAAGTGCCTTTGGACACGATATGGGCAAGATCCCTAGAATGGATACTTCAATTTTTCTAGCAGATGTTGGTATGTTAAATAAGGCTCAGGCTATTTGTCAAAAAGTAAATCCTGACATTAATGTCCATATAGGAAGGATTTTAAGCGGCGATCAATTTATTCAAGATAAAGAAAAGAAAGACTGGTTAATCTCTCACTTTGATGGTATATGTGTTGAAATGGAGGGAGCTTCTATTGCCCATGCAGCAGTTCTAAATAAGATTCCATTTTTAATTATACGTGCCATTTCTGACAAAGCCGATGGAGGTGCACAAATGGACTATTATCAGTTTGAAAAATTAGCCATTGAGCGAACTGTAAAATTATTGGTAGAACTAATACCAAATTTATAGTATATATAATTTTATCAATTCTTTAAGTCATGCCTTCTTACTGGTTAAAATGAAATGATATTAAACTTTTCATTTACATTAGTTGACATTAAAAATTAAAAGTAGAGTTAAAGCTAGGTAATTCACCAAAATAATTGTTGAATGTAATGTTTTCTTTTGGATAACAGCCTAGTTTTGTCTAACGATTCTTCCCCCTAAGCTCTTTAAATGTTATCACTGGTTAGTTATAATAAGTGAAAATAAGAGGTTGATAAGGGGGATTATTTTGTTAGAAAAACTATTTTATGAAAACCTATTAATAAATACCGTGATTGGACTTTTTGTAGCTGGAATGCTATTAAAAGTAGTGTTAGGTATAGGATACTCACGTATGATAAGAGCGTCTAATAACATGGGATGTACTAAATATAAGTTGTTAAGAAACTTAAAATTAAAGTTTGAAACCCTTTACAAATTAAAGATTAATGTTAACAATGTTGATATCTTTGTGGATAAGTGTATAAACAACCACAAAATCCTTGGTATATTGTTGATAACTTGGGAAAGAGCTAGTGGACAAGTTTCATTTATCTCCTGCATAATTGGATTCTTAGGTGCTATATTAGGCCTTATTTTGGAGATTGACAGAATGTGGATTCTAAGTGTATTTTCTGTGGGTTTTTTAAGTAGTGGATTGTTGATATTTTTTGAAGCCCTCCTTAATAAAAAGGCCAAGAAGGAGATTATTAGACTAAATATTTTAGATTATTTAGAAAACTATTTAAATAACAGATTAGAACAAGAAGATACAAGACCTGAATTAATACAGGAATATAAAAAGTATTTCTCTGGACAAAATGCTAGAAAGGAACAAAATTTAGTTGCAGCGGCTGATGAATTTATTCAAGTTGAACTTGGGCAAGGTTTTGAGCCATATAATCGAAAGCCTAGTTATAAAGAAAGAAGATTAAGGGTAATAGAGGATAGAAAGGCTAGAAGAAAAGAGAAAGAAGCTCGCAAACTATTTAAAAAACAGGCAAAGAAAGCATCAAAGATAGCATCAAGGATGCAACGAAAAGAAGATAAACAAAGGTGCAGATTAGAAGCTAAGAATAAAAGGCAGGAAAAGGCAAAGGAAAAACAAAGGGAAATAGAAATCAAGAAAGCCTTAAAATTAGAAAAGAAACTGAGTTCTAGATACAAAGAAGCCAATAGAATAACTCCAGCTCAACAAAATAAAGAAAGTCTAAAGAAAGAAATCAAAGAATTACGAAAATCAGAATCAAGAAATCAAAACGGAAAAGCTTATAGAGTTGAAGAGTTAGAGTATGAATATGAAACGGTAAGAAATATTACAGGTACTACTCAAAGTATACATACAATTGATTTATCAGAGAAAAAAAGAGATTCTCATGTGAATAAGAATATGGATAATGTTGATAAAAGGGTAAAAACAAGCAATATAAGGGGAATTACTGACCGCAGAGTAAAGAATAATATAAGAAAGGTAAAAGAGGGCAATGAAACAAGAAGTATAGTAAATATAAATAAATTAGAAAGAGCAAAAAGGCTGACAGATACTAAAGATGATAGTAGGATGGATGAAGTAGCAGCAACAAAAGAAGATTTCATTTTAAAGGGAAACAAGGTAGAAAAGCTAGGGAATGGATTATTAGAGGATCAAGATAATATAATAAAAAACAAAAGTAATTTAAGTAAAGAAGATAAACAAATAATTGAAGACATTTTGAAAGAGTATTTGGCATGAAACTATCCTGAAATTATGTTGAATAAGGTAATTCTATTTGCTAAAATGGATTTAATACTAAAGTTAAACAATTTGAAAGGGGATTATACCAATGAAAGCAAAAGTTACCTTTGATTATTCTGCTGCAAAAGGTTTTATAAATAATTCTGAAATTAAAATAATGGAAAAGATTGCACAAGATGCAAAAGCTCAGTTAGTAGGCAAAACTGGCGTGGGAAGTGAATTTACAGGATGGGTTGACTTACCCATTGATTATAATAAAGAAGAGTTTGAGAATATAATAAAAGCTGCCAAGAAAATTCAGAGAAATTCTGAAGTTTTCTTAGTTATTGGAATTGGTGGTTCTTATTTGGGTGCAAGAGCTGCAATAGACTTCTTAGGTCATGGTTTTTATAACAATCTTCCAAAGGAAAAGAGAGGCACTCCTGAAATTTATTTTGTTGGTAATAATATCAGTAGTAATTATATTAGTCATTTAAATGATATAATTGGAGATAGAGATTTTTCTATTAATATGATTAGTAAATCAGGGACAACTACTGAACCGGCAATTGCATTTAGGGTATTTAAGAAAAAACTAATTGAGAAATATGGTAAAGAGGAAGCTCGCAACCGAATCTTTGTAACTACAGACAAAGAAAAGGGAGCCCTAAAGAATCTAGCTACTGAAGAAAACTATGAAAGCTTTATTGTGCCGGATGAAGTTGGTGGAAGGTTTTCTGTACTTACTGCAGTTGGACTATTACCTATAGCTGTAAGTGGAGCTGATATTACAAAGCTTATGGAAGGTGCAGCCTCAATGCGTGAAGTATGTCTAAATAATTCTTTTGAAGATAATGATGCACTTAAATATGCTGCAATTAGAAACATATTACTTAGAAAAGGTAAAACAATTGAAGTTTTAGCTAATTATGAGCCATCACTGCATTTTGTAGCTGAGTGGTGGAAACAATTATATGGTGAAAGTGAAGGAAAAGACCAAAAGGGGATATATCCAGCATCTGTAGATTTAACTACAGACTTACACTCAATGGGCCAATTTATTCAAGATGGTCAAAGAACATTATTTGAAACTGTTCTTAATGTAGAGAGTTCTAAGTGTGAAATTGTTATTGAAGATGAAGAAGTAGATTTAGATGGACTTAATTATT
>CAZOSE010000004.1:0-28002 GCA_964582385.1 uncultured Lachnospiraceae bacterium | reverse complement strand
CCTGTATTTGTAACTAATTATCCAAAAGATATAAAAGCTTTCTATATGAAGCAAAATGATGATAATAAGACAGTTGCAGCAATGGATTTACTTGTTCCTGGGATAGGTGAAATCATTGGTGGTAGCCAAAGGGAAGAGGATTATGATAAGTTACTAGCTAGAATGGATGAACTTGGCTTTAAACAAGAAGATTATCAATTTTATCTAGACTTAAGAAAATATGGTTCTGTAAGACATGCAGGATTTGGACTTGGTTTTGAACGTTGTGTAATGTACTTAACAGGAATAAGTAACATTCGTGATGTCATTCCATTCCCAAGAACGGTAAACCACTGCGATCAGTAGATATTGTAAACTGCAAGATTGTTTCCAAAGCTCTACTATGAATAATATTATTATTTACTTTAGAAAAATGTAAAGATACTATTATAATAATAAAATTGCAAAAAGGTTAAATTAAATCCTTACCAGGCTTTAAGTAGTCAGGTAGGGGTTTTTATTTTATTGAAACATGTGTTCTTGTATGATAAAATATGGATGTATTAGGTGCTTGAAGTAATCATGTTAAGTATTTAAGAAAGAAAAGTTATTTGGAGGAAGAGTATGAAGTTTATTCATTTGGGTGATGTTCATCTTGGGATGAAGCCAGATGCTTCTTATCCATGGAGTGAACAAAGACAAGAAGAGATTTGGGATGGATTTCGCAATATAATTGAGATTTGTAATATAGACAAGATTGATTTGCTATTAATTGCAGGAGACTTTTTTCATAAACAGCCCTTGGTTAGGGAATTAAAAGAAGTTGATTATATTTTTAGCAAGTTAGAAAAGACAAGGGTTGTCATTATAGCAGGTAACCATGATTATATTAGTCCAAGGTCTAATTATATCAATTTTAATTGGAATCCCAATGTTCATATGTTTATTAATGAGTATATGGATAGTGTTTATTTTGAAGATATCAATACTGAGATTTATGGATTTAGTTATCATCAAAGAGAGATAAAAACCCCTGTTTTACATGATGTTAAGATTCAGTATAGGGATAGAATTAATATTCTAATAGCCCATGGAGGCACACCAACTAATCTGCCCTTTGATCTTAGAATATTAGAAGGTAAGGGTTTTGATTATATTGCCCTTGGCCATATACATAAGCCCCAGAGACTTAGAAAGCGAATAGCATATGCAGGCTCTATCGAACCTACAGATAAGAATGATATTGGTGAGCGGGGATATGTTATTGGTGAGATTATAAAGGATGATATAAATGACGAGTCCGATATTTTCTTTGATTTTATTAGCCACTCAAGAAGACAATATATTAATATTAATATTGAGGTGGATGATTCTATAACCAATGGGGAATTAGTTGATTTAACAAAAAAAACCCTATCAAATCACTCTAAAGACAATATTTTTATTATTACTTTAAGTGGTTATAAGTGTCCTGAAATTAAGTTCAAATTAGAAAACTTAACAGGGCTAGCTAATGTTATAGAAATAAGGGACAATACTATTGCTAATTATGACTTTGAGCAATTATATAGGCAAAACGAAGATAATATTATTGGTAGTTTTATATCTAACATACAGGAACAAGATAAGAATGAAAGCATTAGGACAAAGGCATTATATCATGGAATTGAGGCTTTATTGTATGGGAAGAAGTAACTTTGCTATAAGGGGGTAAGAATTTGAGATTATTAAAGTTAAATATAAGTAATTTTGGTTTGTTTCATAATAAGACAATTAATTTATCTCCTGGATTAAATCTTATTTATGGCAGAAATGAAGCTGGCAAATCAACAATTCATTCGTTTATCAAAGGGATGCTGTTTGGTATAGAAAAAACAAGGGGGCGCCCTAGCGCTAATGATATGTATGATAAATATCAACCGTGGGATAGGCCAGGTTCTTATGATGGAAGTTTAGAATTTGAATTTAGTGATAATATATACCACGTGTACAGAAATTTTGATAAAAACTATAAAGAGACGATATTAACCCATGTATTAACAGGACGTGAAATAGATAGGTCTCAGATTGAACTTCAAGAATTACTTGGAGGCCTAACAAAGTCGGGTTATGAGGGAACAATAAGCATAGGTCAATTAGCAGCCAGAACTGAGGATGAATTAATTTATCTTGTGCAAAATCATATTGCTAACCTAACTATGAGCAAAAGCGAAGAAATCGATGTAAAAAAGGCTTTAGAATATCTTAAGGATAAACATAAGGAGTATGATTTAAAGGCTCTTAAGCAGGAAATAGAGGACTTGAAGGATAAGATAAAGGTGGGCAAGGCAGCCGACCAGCAAGTAGGTGAGTTGACTGAGCAATTATTTGATATACAAGTAGAAGAAGGCAATTTATCTAAGGAAAGAAACAAGCTAACCACTAACAAGTATATTTCCCAAGAGGATTTATATATACAGTTTCACAAGTTTCCGGTAATTAAGACAAAGTATGGTTATTATCTAGAAGGACTATCCCGTAAAGAACAGCTACAAGAGACAATTGAGAAAGTGCAAAGACAAATTGACAGTCTTAAAGGGGACGTAGAGGATAATGGAAGTAATAAGGACTTATACCTTGTAGAGCTTAAATCAAGTTTAGCAAGTATCAGCAATTATAGAGAGGAATATAATTATCTTTCTAAAGAAAAGTATGAATATAAAAGTCAGAATGAAGATGAACTAACCTTAGCAAGGAAGCGTAATTTGAACATAACTAGTCCAATTTTTGTTTTTGGATCGGTATTAACTCTCCTAACCTATACTAATAATGATTTTATCTCTAAGCTTGGTATTTCTCTAGCGGTTATAAGTGTTATTATATTTGTTGCTCTTAATCTAGTAAGTAATAACAAAAAGTTAAACCTTGAAACTGAGTATGATTTACTTGATCAAGAATTAGAAAAGATAAAAGAAAGTATATTGGATATTTTACAAAAACATAGTGTGAACTTAGAGTCTGAACTTAAGCTTATGTATGAAGAGTCTCTAAAAGAGCAAATAACCCTGAATCAGTTAGAAAAAGAACTTCAGGATTTAAGAAGTGAATATTTACCTTTAGAAGAAAAGATAAAAACACTAAAAGATGAGATTTTGGACTACATAATACAATTTAGTTTTGTATACCCAGAAGATATTCAGAAAAGTCTAGAGCTAAAGGATGAGATAATAGGTATTTTAGATGAATATATTACAGATGAAAGTCTAAAGTTGAATCATTATGAAGAAAAGGTAAAGCCAAGATTAAAGGATTTGTCTATAAAAAAAGAAAGAATTAAGTGGGAGATAGAATTACTTGAAGGCAATGAAGAAGATCTGTTAGAGAATCAAGAAAGATATGATGACCTACTTAAAAAACAAGAGATTTATGAAGTGGAGATAGGAAGTATTAATCTTGCAATTGCAACTATAGAGGACTTGGCCACAGAGATTCATGATACTTTTGGAGTGGAGCTTAATAATCTAGCATCTATTCTTGCAAAAGAAATAACTGGTGGTAGATATGAAGAAATAAAAATAGACGAAAAGTTAAGGATAAGAACCCAGATAAAAGACCAGTATCAAACTTTAGAAAGACTTAGTACAGGAACAATAGAACAATTATATTTCTCTTTAAGGTTAGCAATAGCTGATCTTGTTTATGGTAGGGCTAAGGTTCCCATACTACTTGATGACACCTTTGCTTATTATGACGACCAAAGACTTAAGTCAACTCTAAAACTTCTTTCAAAAGAAAAGGATAGGCAAATATTATTATTTACTTGTCACACTAGGGAAAAAGATATATTAGATGACCTTGATGCCAATTATAATTTTATAGATTTAGGTAGCGTAAAATAGTTTGCGTCTTTGGAAATAAATAAAGGAACTGATCATTTTTATTGTAGATGACCAGTTCCTTTGTTTATATATGTGGATAATACTACCCATTATATAATAGATACTAAAATTGTAAAATTAACAAAGTTCTCCACTTTCGTATTTATCAACGTACTTTTGTATACGATCAGTTGGACTAAGTAGATGGCTAATAGATCTTTCATGGTTTAGTGTATCAATTAAAAGAGCAATATACTTACTCATATCAACACTTGCATACCAAGGTCTATCGAATAACTCCTCTGGTTGATAGATTAAGTTGGTAGTCATTACTTTATCAATTATTCCTTCTTCATAGGCTTTATCAAATTCTTCTAAGCCACTTGTAAACAATCCAAAGGTAGTTGCACAGTAGATTCTTTTTGCATTTCTCTTGTGCAATTCTCTTGCAACTTCGATCATACTACCACCAGAAGATATCATATCGTCTATAATAAGCACATCTTTACCTTCTAAATCAGAGCCAAGGAACTCGTGAGCTACTACTGGGTTTTGTCCTTCAATAATAACAGAATGATCACGGCGTTTATAAAACATACCTAAATCAACTTCAAGTATGTTAGAAAAATAAACAGCTCTAGACATTGCACCTTCATCAGGACTTACTATCATTAGGTGTTCTGGATCAACCTTAATATCTGATGTACAGGTGAATAATGTTTTAATGAACTGGTAAGTACATTGAACAGATTCAAAGGAATGTAAAGGTATTGCGTTTTGAACTCTAGGGTCATGAGCATCAAATGTTATTATACTTTCAACACCCATATTTGTTAATTCTTGAAGAGCTAGAGCACAGTCTAGGGATTCTCTTGAATGTCTTCTATGCTGCCTACTTTCATATAGGAAAGGCATAATTACAGTAATTCTCTTTGCCTTACCTCCTACAGCTGCAATAATCCTCTTAAGGTCCTGATAGTGATCATCAGGAGACATATGATTTTCGAAGCCGCGTACTGTATATTTTAGACTATGATTTGTAACATCAACTAGTATATAAAGGTCGTCACCCCTTACAGATTCTTTAATAAGACCTTTACCTTCTCCTGTACCAAATCTAGGTGTATAAGCTTTTAGCAAATATGAATCACGGCTATATTCATTAAAGGCGACTTCTGTGGTGTGCTTGTCTTCACGGTCTTTGCGCCACTCAACAAGATAGTCGTCTACTTTCTTTGCTAGAGGTTTACTACTTTCTAAAGCAATAATACCAAGGGTACCTGCTGGAATAGTTATATTCTTATCAACATCAGTCATTTTTTTTCCTCCAAATATCCATAATAAGCCAATCGATATGAAATAAGTTTTTCAAACACATTAAAGATAATACTATTCTAGTCAATATTCGTCAAGTGTCAAGTTTAAACAAAAACTTTGGATAAAGTAATAGACAAATAGAATTATATGAATTTTTGTAGTCTAATATCATCACCAACAATTTTTAATAATGAATAATTACTGATTATCCTTGAGAATATACGCTCGCTATATTTAGCGTTAATATTATCTAATGACAGATTAGTAGAAATTATGGTAGACTTTTCTCTTAAGTATCTTTCGTTAATACATAAATATAATTGTGTATTAATAAAAGAATTGGTTAATTCGGTACCTAAATCATCAATAATTAATAAGTCACAATCAAGAATAAAGTTAAATTGGTTTTGTATTTCTTCGCTTTCACCATCCTTTCGAAATTTGTTTTTTTCCAAGATATCAAAAAGTTGAAATGCAGTTAAATAAATAACAGTGTAGGAAGAATCTAGTAACTCTTTTGCAATACAATTGGTTAGAAAGGTTTTTCCAACGCCTGTATTGCCATAGATTAATAAGTTCTGAAAGCTTGTAGAAAAGTTCTGTATGAATGCTTTACTTTGGTCAAGAACTTTTTCTATATTCTGTCTAGGTGTAAGGCCGGTAGATTCATCTAAATAGTTATCAGGGTAATAGTCTAAAGAAAAGTTGGCAAAGTTTTCTTTTGCAACTGCAGATTTAATGTTGGACTGAGAGTAAAGTACATTAACAATAGATTGCTTAAAACAATGACATCTATCAGTGCTAATGTAGCCAGTATCCATACAATCCTTGCACTTAAATTGTAACTCAAGATAATCTTCTGGAAATCCGTACTCTCTAAGTAAAGTTTTTCGTCTTAGCTTAGCAGACTCTGCAGCTTTCTTTAAAGTATTTAGAGAACTGTCATTATCGGTATCTGCTAAAAGGAGCTTGGCACTTTTCATTGCAATACCTATAATTGAATCATCTATTTCTTTAAGCTCAGGGATTTTTGTGTAGGCATTCTTAACACGTAAATTTAACTCGTGATTATTATCAAGCTGTTTGTCATCGTAATCTCTAAGTATTTTATTGTACTGATAATTCTTTAATCCCATAGTAAAGCTCCTTTAAATAGCATTATTGCTTATGTAATAATTTTTGTTCCAAAGAGGAATACTCTTCTTTTGAATATGAACGCTGTGGAAATGCATTGAAACGATTGTTGTTTGGACCCTTTGTTCCATTGTAGTTTTGTTTTGTTTTATCATTTGTTTTTGCAGATTTAGAGGCCTTCTTTGCATGTTCCTCATCTAAGTTATTGATTTCTTTTAGCGAGGTAACCTTATTCTTATACCAATTTTCAATTATCTTATCTGTATATTTGAAATCGGGTTTTTGAATGGTAAGTAGGGTTCTATTACATGCTTCAACCACAATATCTATAGGTAATTCGTATTCGCTAGTCCACTTAGTAATATATTGTTTTTCAACATGTCCTAAAGCTCTATCAAGTCCAAAGGCCTTTTTTACCGAGTTATAATTCTCGTTGAAAAAAACAGTTGCTGACTCAGCCTTATCTAAGCTATCTATACCCTCTTTAGCCCAAGCTAGAGCAACGGCTTCTACATATGAAGGATGTGTTTTGTTCTTTGAAACACAGTATTCATATAGATATAGTATTAATTCTGTAGAAAATCCTATGCTTTCATATAAATATAAAATTAACTGTAAGTCCATCGGTTTTATTAGTCTTTGTAAGTAAAGCTCAATTATATTAAGCATCCATTTAACATCATCAGTATCAGTAAGTTGCTTAATTTGTGGCTCGGAATATGTTGGCTTTTCAAATTGATATTCCAGAGACTTATCATCGCTCGGTTCATATAAATTATCTGCTTTTTGTTGAGAGTCTAAATTATTAGCATTAAGTGTAAGTTTATCCTCATTGTTGTTAACTGGATTTATAGTTACTGCTGACTCTTCTTGTATATTATCATCTATATTAATTGCAAATATGTCATTTAAAATAATAGATGTGATTATATTGTTGTTGCGTTTTAAAGAAACTAATTTTACCTTTTCCCAGTAATATAGTGCACGTTTAATGTCTCTTTCAGTATTGTCTAAATGGTCCGCTATTGTTGAAATATCAATTTCTTTTATACTGTTATCACTCATGCAACGAAGCAGGTAAAGATAAATCTTTACATAAGCTCCATTAGCAGCTGGCATGTATTTATCAATGAATAAATTAGGTATAAAGGTACCATTAGGGACATAGTTGGATTGTAGTATCATACTACTCATAAAAATCACCCTTCTTAATCTCTTATATCATTAAATCATTAACAAATTAATGTTTATGATATTGTTGCTCCACAGGTAAACGTGAAAAAGTTCATCTTGGTTAATTACGTTTTCATTATATCATAGGAGTTTTAATAAAGAAACAGACGAAAGGGGTGTGGAATTACACAATGAGAAAATGTGGATAATGTGGATAAGTCAAAAGTGCAGGGTGTAAATAATGTCAACAAATGATGAAAGGTGTAATAATTACGTTAAAACATACCGAATACGTAATATTTGTGTAAAGTTAATGTAACAAATAGAAATCCACAATCTTATCACAAGTAAAATGTTGATAAGACTGTGGATAGTGTGGATAACTATATTCCTAAGAGAGATTCTCCTATATTTACAACGTCTCCGGCTCCCATAGTTATCAACAGGTCACCGTGAGTACAATTTTCTAAAATAAAGTTTTCGATTTCATCAAAACTTTCATAATAGTGAACATTGTTTCCGAGTTTAAGCAATTCATCCATTAAATCCCTAGAAGAAATATCACCAGGATCCTTTTCTCTAGCAGCATAGATGTCGGTTAAAACAATTACATCAGCCTTAGATAGTTCCTTAGCAAAGTCTTTTAAGAAATTCTTAGTTCTAGTATAAGTGTGTGGTTGAAAAACAATATAAATTGATTTATGAGGATAGTTATTTGCAGCAGTTATAGTTGCTTTTACTTCAGTAGGGTGATGGGCATAATCGTCTATTATAGTAACACCGCCTATTTGACCTTTGTACTGAAATCTACGCTCAGTACCTTCAAAAGAAAGTATTCCCTTTTTTGTTTTCTCTTGGGGAATGTTTAAATAGTTAGCCAAGGCAATTGAAGGCAAACTATTAGAAACATTATGGGCTCCAACAACTCCCAGCTTGATACTATCTTTAAACTCACCATCTATAACTAAATCATAAATTCCTCTTCCAAACTCATCATATTGAATATTAGTAGCATAATAATGTTTCATTCCATTGCTTATAAGACTTTGTTTGCTTTCTAAACTATATGTAATTATATCGCATTCTAAGTCCTTGGTAAAAAAGCTAACATTATCAATGTCACCATTAATAATTAACAAGCCATCCTTTGGAATTCGCTCAGCAAAGGCTCTAAAAGATGAACGAACATTATCTATACTTTTGAAATAATCTAAATGTTCAGCTTCAACATTAAGGATAATGCCAATTTTAGGATTAAACTTAAGAAAGCTATTAGTATATTCGCAGGCCTCAGTAATGAAATGTCCACTATTACCTAGTCTAATATTACCACCAATGTTGTTTAAGATGCCTCCTACAGATACTGTAGGGTCTAAATCACCTTCTAATAAAACCAAAGACATCATAGAAGTTGTTGTTGTCTTTCCGTGGGTTCCTGCTACTGCAACAGAGTTAGAATAGTTTAGCATAATCTGTCCCATTAAATGGGCACGATCAATTGTTGGGATTCCAGATTCAATTGCAGCTTGATATTCTGGATTATCCTCTTTAACAGCAGAAGTATATACTACAAAATCTGTGTCTAATTTTATATTCTCAGGTTTTTGATCATAAATAACATTCACTCCTAGATTTTCTAAGTGACTTGTGTTCTTGCTTTTATTAACATCGGAACCAGTAACTTCAAACCCCATTGTATGTAATAGCTCGGCTAAACCGCTCATACTAATTCCACCAATTCCGATAAAATGTACCTTTTTTGGGTTCTTTAGATCAACTTTATACATATTGCACATCCAATCTCTATTCTTTCAAAGTGTATTAATATTATACTCTTATATTATTAAAATGATATAATTGTATATTTAATCAATATTATAATCTTTATTACTATGATATTGTTATTATAACCTTTTTATCCTAAAATACAATTGTTTTTTGGTTTGGAAGATAGGGTTTACTAATTATATAGATCATTCCAATGACGTTTTAGGTGTTTATATTAAAAATGGATTATTAGTATAAAAAGAACGGGAAAAACAAAAGGAATTAACATAATATGTAATAATTACAAAAGATTTACAGACATATAGAAAAAAGCTAGGGTTAATATACAGTTTAACGATTGAATAATTGTTGTTAATGCACAGTTTGAATAGTAATTGTTATTGGTTTGACCAATATTGTAGTAAAAAAAGAATAGATTCTAATAAAATTTGGTAAATTTATTTCCTTTTCCAATGATAGATGATATACTGTATTTATAAGTCAGATACTTTTTATTAATTTCTATAAATACTTATGAAAAATACATAAAGGGGGATTTATCATGGAAATTACAGATGTGCGAGTACGCAAAATAAACAAAGAGGGAAAAATGAAAGCGGTTGTATCAATTACATTAGACGGTGATTTTGTGGTTCATGATATTAAGGTAATTGAAGGCGAGAAGGGATTGTTTATTGCAATGCCAAGTCGCAAAGCAGGTGACGGAGAATATAGAGATATCGCACACCCTATTAATTCAGAAACTAGACAAAGAATTCAAGATATAATCTTGGAAAGTTATTTAAATGTATCTGATGAAGTTGAGGAAGAAATACTTTAATAACTCTATAATATTTTATTTGTTATTTTTGTTATTATAGAAAAGAGCAAGATGTCGACCATTATTGGTTATGATATCTTGCTTTTTTGCGTATAATGATATTGCCTTTCAAATTATATTAACCTATAATGTTCTGTAAGATTACATTTTTATGGTAAGTAGTCTTATAAAGAAGGATTTATGAAAAGATAAAGATAAGATAAAAATAATATTAAATAGGCAAAAGATAAGCAAAAAAACCATGGGAATCATAGCAGCTATTATTAGCACAACTTTGTTATGAGTTTCATGGTCTAATCTGTTTGCTAAGACAAAGAAGAGGAATGGTAATATGTATATAATAATAGGACTGGGCAATCCAGGAAGAAAATATATTGGGACAAGGCATAATATTGGCTTTGATGCAGTTACTAGAATATCTGATGACTTCAATATATCTTTAAATACCAATAAACATAAAGGGATTTGTGGAACAGGATTTATTGGTGGAGAGAAAGTGATCCTTGCACAACCTCAAACTTATATGAATTTAAGTGGCGAGAGTGTTAGGGCATTAGTAGATTTCTACAAAGTTTCTCCCCAAGATATTATAGTTATTTATGATGATGTTAATTTAGATGTTGGACAGCTTAGAATTCGAAAAAGTGGAAGTGCTGGAGGACATAATGGAATAAAAAGTATTATCCAGCACCTTGGGACCCAAGATTTTCCTAGAATAAGAATAGGTGTTGGTAAGAAGCCTAGTGAGTGGGATCTAGTAGATTATGTTTTATCTAAGTTCTCTGATGGAGAGAATAAAATCCTAAGAGATTCACTAAAAGATACTTCAGATGCAGCTAAGACCTTAGTAGGTGAAGGTATAACAGAAGCAATGAATATTTATAATAGAAGAAAAGATGTAGGTGAGGGGTAATAAATTGAAAACATTTTATAGTCCTTTACAGGAATTAAATGAATTTAATGAAGTATTGGATAATTTAAAAAAGAAAAATACTCCTATACAAATTACAGGTTGTATAGATTCACAAAAGTGTCACTTTATAAGTGGATTAAGTTCGGGTATTCCTTGGAAACTAATAATTACTTATGATGAAATTAAGGCCAAAGAAATTTATGAGGACTACCTCTTATTTGATAAAGATGTGTTTATGTATCCAGCTAAGGATATTATTTTCTATAGTGCAGATATTCATGGTAATGCAATTATAAATGATAGATTAAAAATACTTAGAAGGTTAATTGAAAGAAAACCCACAACTATTATTACTACAATAGAAAGTGGAATGGATAAAATTCTACCCTTAAATTTTATTGAAGATAGTATTGTAACTATAAGTGAATCAAGCATCACGAACCTTACTTCGTTATCTTCTCAACTAGTTAAAATGGGTTATGAAAGGCTAGGTCAAGTAGAAAGACCTGGAGAATTTGCCATAAGAGGTGGAATTATAGATATATTTTCACCTAGCGAAGATAATCCTATTAGGGTTGAATTGTGGGGAGATGAAGTTGATTCAATAAGATATTTTGATGTGGGTAGTCAGCTTTCAGTTGAGAATCTAGAAAATATTGTTATATATCCTGCCTCAGAGTATTTACTAGATAGAGACACCATAAGAGATGGCCTTTCTAAGATTGAAAAAGATAAGGATGAACAGGTTAAAAAGCTAAGAGATGAAATGAAAACCGAGGAAGCTTACCGCTTAAAAAGTACAGTAGAAGAGTTCTCAAGTAATTTAGAAAACTTTTCTGGTTATGTAGGAATAAATAGTTATATACAATATTTTTATGACGAAACAGTTTCTCTCTTTGATTATTTTAAAAGTGATAATTCAATTATCTTTATTGACGAGCCAAATAGAGTTATTGAAAAGGCAGAGGCAGTTGAAACAGAATTTAGAGAAAGTATGATTAACAGGTTAGAAAAAGGATATGTCTTATCAGGCCAAATAGATTCTATATACAGTTATAAAGAACTACTAGCCACTTTGCATCAAAAAAATCTTCTACTAATTAGTACTATGGACTCAAGGCAGACAGAGTTTAATGTAAAAGCAAAACTTAACTTAACAGTACGTTCTGTAAATCCTTATAATAATAATTTTGATTTATTAGTTAAAGACCTAGGTAAGTGGAAGAGAGATGGATATAGGATACTTTTGTTATCAACTTCACAGACAAGGGCCATGAGATTAAGTGACCAGTTGCAGCAGCAAGAGTTAAATGCTTTCTTAAGCCAAGACTTAAATAGGCAGGTGCAAGAGGGTGAAATCATGGTTTCTACAGGAAGCTTGCATAGGGGATTTGAATATCCTTTTATTAAGTTTGTTATCATATCTGAAAGTGATATTTTTGGAAGACAAAAGAAAAGGAAAAGAAGAAAGCGTAGTAACCGTGAAGGGAAGAAGATTCAAAGTTTTGCGGAACTTTCTTACGGAGATTATGTTATCCATGAAAACCATGGACTTGGTATATATCAAGGACTTACAAAGCTTGAAGTTGATGGAAAAGAAAAAGATTATTTGAAAATTGAATATGGAGATGGGGGAGTGCTTTATATACTTGCTACAGCCTTAGATTTATTACAAAAGTATGCAAGTAGCGATAGCAAGAAACCAAAGCTTAACAAATTAAATTCTCCAGAATGGAAAAAAACAAAAAGTAGAGTAAAAGGTGAAGTAAAAGAGATTGCTAAGGAACTTGTAGAATTATATGCAATTAGAAGTGAAAAACCAGGTTATAGATATAGCACTGATACTGTATGGCAGCACGAGTTTGAAGAGACATTTCCTTATGAAGAAACAGAAGATCAATTAAAAGCCATTGCAGATACAAAAGGTGATATGGAAAGTAACAAGATTATGGACCGACTAGTTTGCGGAGATGTTGGTTATGGGAAAACAGAAATAGCTATACGTGCTGCTTTTAAAGCAGTTATTGATGGTAAGCAGGTTGCTTTTCTTGTGCCAACAACAATATTAGCCCAGCAACATTATAATAACTTTTCTCAAAGGATGAAGGATTACCCTATTAATGTTGATCTTTTATCTCGATTTAAAACTTCAACAGACCAAAAAAAGACTATAGAAAGAGTAAGAAAAGGAAATGTAGATATAATTATTGGCACCCACCGTTTATTGTCAAAAGACATTATCTATAAGGACTTGGGCTTGCTTATTATAGATGAGGAGCAACGATTTGGAGTTGGCCACAAAGAAAAAATCAAGCAATTGAAGGCAGATATCGATGTACTTACCTTAACGGCCACACCTATACCTAGAACACTTCATATGAGCCTTATTGGCATAAGGGACATGAGTACCCTAGAGGAGCCCCCGGTAGACAGGTATCCAATCCAAACTTATGTCTTAGAAAGAAATGATGAAATAGTTAGAGAAGCAATAAATCGTGAAATAGCACGTGATGGCCAAATATATTATGTTTATAATCGAGTAAAGGATATTGATGAGATAGCTGGCAAAATTAGAAAAATTGTACCGGATGCAACAGTAGCTGTGGCCCATGGACAAATGCCAGAAAGACAACTAGAGCGAATTATGTTTGACTTTATAAATAATGATATTGATGTGTTGATATCTACCACAATAATTGAGACTGGCCTTGATATTCCAAATGTCAATACAATTATTATAGATGATGCAGATAGGCTTGGACTTTCCCAGCTATATCAACTTAGAGGAAGGGTTGGACGCTCTAATAGGACTTCCTATGCATTCTTAATGTATAGAAGGAATAAGGTGTTAAAAGAAATAGCAGAAAAAAGGCTACAAGCGATAAAGGAATTTACAGAACTAGGTTCAGGGATTAAAATTGCAATGCGAGACTTGCAAATAAGGGGAGCAGGCAATATACTTGGGGCTAAACAAAGTGGTCATATGGAAGCAGTAGGTTATGATTTGTATGTAAAAATGCTTAATCAGGCAATCAGATCTCTAAAAGGAGATTATTCAGATAAAGATATCTTCGAAACTACTGTAGATATGAATGTTGATGCATTTATTCCAAATAGATATATAAGCAATGAATCTCAAAAGTTAGATATATATAAGAGAATTGCAGAAATTGAAAATGAAGAAGAATTTATAGATATGCAAGATGAGCTTATTGATAGGTTTGGTGATTTGCCTGAATCTGTGAATAACCTTTTAAAAATAGCTCTTTTAAAATCAGAGGCCCATGATGCCTACATTACTGAGTTTACCTATCGTAATAATCAAATAAAAATGATTATGTATGGTAAAGCAAATATTAAGGTGGAGAAAATACCTGAACTAGTTAAGAAATATAAGCCTTTTCTAAAACTCCACCCAGAAATACCACCATACTTTACTTATACCTTTGAAGAGGAAAAGAAAATAAAGGTTCATAGTATGGGT
This sequence comes from uncultured Lachnospiraceae bacterium, assembly GCA_964582385.1. GTDB lineage: Bacteria > Bacillota > Clostridia > Lachnospirales > Lachnospiraceae > JAAYRG01. Next base: position 13,537 of record CAZOSE010000004.1, on the reverse strand, counting down.
AATCAACATAACAAAAAACTAAGTAAGCATAAATTAAATAAAGAAAATCTAAATAAACAAAATTTAAACAAGCAAGGAAATGATGACAGTAATAATGTATTTGCTATAGCAAAAGAATTGCTGGCAGACATTAAAGGCTTGTTACTATAAGAGAAATAAATTATACTTTAACTATTAATACTAAGATTGGAGAATATTATGGGAAACAGCAAGATAAAACGGAACTATCTTCACATTTTACTAACCTTGACAATGCTGATTCTCCTAGTTACTGCTTGTTCTAACAAGAGTGATAAGGATGATAAAAAATCAGTAGTACAAGATGAAGATTTAAATTCAAAGTCAGACAAAGGGGAATCTGAAGATGCTTTATCTAACGCGGTTAGTGATAATCATTTTGTAGGCAAAACAATACTAAGTGTTGATGATGAGAAGGTATCATATAGTGAAGTTGTATTATACTTAAAATATATTCAAAATTATTATGAAGATATATTTGGAGATACAATCTGGGATTATGATCTAGGAGATAAAACAATAGGGGAGCTAGCAAAACAAGACGTTATTGACATAATAACAGAGAGAAAAATTGCAAAAAAGCAGTGGAATGAATATGGTGTTGTTATAACCGAAGAAGATGAAATGATAATTAAAAAGGATTCTTCAGATTATTTAAAGAATTTAACCAAAGACGATATTAAGTATTATGGTATTACAGAAGAGGTGGTATATCAGTTTTTCTTTGATAACCTAATGGCAGAAAGAGTTTATGATGCCACCACTATGAATATAGATACTAATATATCCGATGAAGAGGCTAAACAAATTACCATATACTATTTACTTGTTACTACAAAAAAGGTAGATGGCCAGGGCAACCAGGTTTCTTTAACTGAAGAAGAAAAAAAGGTGGCCTATGCAAAAGCTCAGGAACTACTTAATCAGGCAGCTACAGTAGAAGACTTTGCCTCTTTTGCCAAAGCAAACACAGATAGTGCAGAGACTCTGATGACATTTGGTAAAAATGATATTGAAGAAGATATTGCTGATGCTGCTTTTGCCTTAAAAACTGGTGAAACAAGCAGTATTATTGAGGGCAAAGATGGATATTTAATTCTTTATTGCGAGGATGACTATAATGAAGATGCCACTCTAGCAAGGAAAGAAGAAATTATTGACGATAGACAGATGAATGAGTTTCAAGAACTATTCAAGACTTGGGAAAAAGACGTTAAAATAGAATTAAACTCAGATATCTGGGATGAAATACAATTTGATTAAATAAAAATTCGGGTGTCAAAAGCTCTCACATTAGGACTTTTGACACCCAAAATTTTAATAAAATATAAGATTAAATATAGAACAGGTTATCACTTGAGAATACAGGATCGCAAGTAAGGTCTATTTCTAGGTTACGAAGGAGCTGTTCACTGTTCTCGTTGATTATAACGGTTGAGTGGGCCTGTACTCCTTTTAGGTGGGTTAATTGGTCATAAGCAAGTTGGGCAGTTGGATTAGTTACTGCGGATATGCTTAGAGCAATTAGAATTTCATTTAGGCTTAAGGTTGTAATCTTATTGTTTAGAACCTGTGATTTATATCCTTGGATAGTATTGAGTATTACAGGGGATAGGAGGTAAATCTCATCAGCTATTCCGGACAAATACTTAATTGCATTTAGAATTCCTGCCGAACAATTATCCATTAAGCTGGACTCTTTTCCAGTAACTACTTTACCGTCAGCTAGCTCTAGAGCAATTATAGCCGGTGTTTCGTTTTCTACAGACTTATTCTTTTGTGCATATTCTCTTGCTGGATGGACTGACTTTCTATCTTCTTGCTTAAGTTCAAGTTCCTCCATAATAACCTTCATACGGTTAACAGTTTCTTCTTCTGCAAGCCCTTTTTTGAACTCGCAAACTGTCTGAAAATATCTTCGTATAACCTCTTGTTTTGCAGCCTCTATTACAATATCGTCATCTATAATTCCATAACCTACACGGTTAACTCCCATATCAGTAGGTGAATTATAAGGACATTCCTTTTCGGTGATTCTTTCTATAATTCGTTTAACTACAGGAAACATTTCTAAGTCACGATTATAGTTTACAGCTACCTCATTGTAGTAGTCAAAATGGAAAGAATCTATCATATTAACATCTTTTAAATCAACTGTAGCAGCTTCATAAGCAATATTAATTGGATGTTTTAATGGTAAGTTCCAAACGGGAAAGGTTTCAAACTTTGCATAACCTGCTGAACGTCCTAATTTATGTTCGTGATAGAGTTGGCCAAGACAAGTTGCAAGTTTGCCACTACTTGGACCTGGGGCGGTGGCTACAACAATAGGTTTTGTGGTTTTAATATATTGGTTTTTGCCATATCCCTCTTCACTAACAATATTATCAATATCTGCTGGATATCCTTCAATAGACCTATGTTTATAAACCTTTATATTTCTTCTTTCTAACTTGTTAATAAACACTGAAGTAGCAGGTTGATTATTAAAACGAGTTATCACAACGCTATTAATTTCTAAATCATAGGATCTAAGATCATCAATCAGTCGGAATACTTCCATGTCATAAGTAATTCCAAAGTCTTCACGTATTTTATTACGTTCAATATCTCCTGCATATACACAAATAATAATTTCTACTTTTTCTCTTAATTTGCAAAGTAGTTTGATTTTGGCATCTTCATCAAAACCTGGAAGTACACGACTTGCGTGTTTATCATTAATGATTTTGCCACCGAATTCAAGATATAACTTGTCGTAATCATTAACCCGTTTTAAAATATATTTCGATTGTTCATCGATGTATTTTTGTGGATCAAATCCCCTCTTCATAAATAAACTCCTTTTCAGTAACATTGGTAAATACGGGACATATTTTTTACATAAAAATTAGTATAGCATAAAGAATAGCCGAATAAAAGCCTATTATGACTTTCATTTCTTAGAAAGTTTTAATTTATTATAATACTAAAATATGGTTATTTGCATATAATCATGATATAATTTAAATTGTTAAAACTAATGATATTATTATAATATCATAGAAAATCAATTTTACCTATTACTTGTATAGAAAGGAGTATTTTGTATATGATAAAGGAATTTAAAGAATTTGCCATCAAAGGCAATATGATTGATTTAGCAGTGGGTGTAATAATTGGTGGGGCATTTAATGCTATTGTAACCTCTTTAGTTAACGATGTAATAATGCCAATTTTAAGCATTTTTACAGGCAAGCTTGACTTTACAAACTTGTTTATACCACTAGATGGAGGAAAATATGCTACCCTTGCAGAAGCCCAGGAACTTGGTGTAGCAACCGTTAATTATGGAAGCTTTATCACTGGTGTTATCAACTTTATAATAATGGCCTTTGTAGTTTTTCTTATAGTTCGTTCTATCAATAGAATGAGAAGAAAAGAAGAGCCAGTAAAACCTGTTACGGTTAAGAATTGTCCTTATTGCTATACAGATATTCATATTGATGCATCTAGGTGCCCTAATTGTACTTCAGAACTTGAATAATAATTATTTAAAATAAATTTATCAAACCTCCTTACTTTAGGTATAAATTCCTTGAATTTACAAACAATAAATTTATAGGTAAATCTATATTATATTAGATTAATTATACAAGATGGAGGACTATATTATGAAAGCCACAGGAATCGTAAGAAGAATAGATGACTTGGGACGAGTAGTGGTTCCAAAAGAGATTAGACGTACATTGCGCATTAGAGAAGGAGACCCACTTGAGATATTTACAGATAGAGAAGGAGAAATTATTCTAAAGAAATACTCACCTATAGGAGAACTTAGTTTATTTTCACAGCAATATGCAGATTCTTTATCTCAAACAACAGGACACATTGTAGCTGTGTCTGACAAGGATCAAATAGTCGCAACTGCAGGTGGTTTAAAAAGAGAGTTACATGATAAATCAATTTCCTCTGAATTAGAAAACATAATTGAGGCAAGGGAAGTAATTACGGCTTCAAAAAACGACAAAAACTTCGTTCCAATTATAGATGGAGATTTAGATTGTACCTATCAAGTTATTTGCCCAATTATTAGCCAAGGAGATGTAATAGGTTCTGTTATTATGTTAACACAGGATTCTAAGGTCAAATTTGGTGAAACACAAGAGCAACTTGCCGGCACTGCAGCAGCATTTCTTGGGGCTCAAATGGAACAATAAATAAATTATTAAGATATTTCGATATAAATGCTTAAAATTCCTTGACAAATGCCATTAATCAGTTTATAAATAGACTTGTAGAGATTGAAATTCTTGCCAAATGCAAGGATACGCATTAATGAAATGTCAGAGTAGAGTTTAGAGCTCTATATGGGAACAGAAGGTTCCCGATAACATAATAATACTTTTAGAGGAGGAGTTATTCCATGAACAAATCAGAATTGGTGGCAGCAATTGCAGAGCAAACAGGATTCTCAAAGAAAGATTCCGAAAAAATGTTAAAATCATTCACAACTGTTGTAACAGATGAACTTGCAAAAGGTGAAAAAGTTCAACTTGTTGGTTTTGGTACATTTGAAACTGTTCAAAGAGCAGAAAGAAAAGGTAGAAACCCACAAACTAAAGAAGAAATAACAATACCTGCATCAACCGCTCCAAAGTTTAAGCCTGGAAAAGCTTTAAAAGACGCAGTAAACGGAAGATAATAATTGAGTAGTATTTATTTAAGCTGTTATAAAATGAATGAAGCCGACAAGTTTCGGTGAACCCCATTTTATAGCAGCTTTTTTAGAAAGGTTACAATATGAGGTTAGATAAATATTTAAAGGTTTCTAGATTAATAAAAAGACGTACAGTAGCAAAAGAAGCCTGTGATAGTGGTAGGGTTCTAATAAATGATAAAGTAGCAAGAGCGTCTACAGATGTAAATATTGATGACATTATTGAAATTAACTTTGGAAACAAATCTGTCCAAGTACAGGTTATAGACATAAAAGACACAACAAAGAAAGATGAATCAAAAGAATTGTTTAAATATCTTTAATAGGTTTTTAACTTATTTAGGTATGAAAAGGTAATCCCCCTAATATATATAGATAAATAGTGTAGTTTTTACTATTATCTAAATACATATTAGGGGGATTTTTATGGATGAGAGAATGATTGCAAAAAAACCTATTGGAATACATAAAGTTCAAGTGATTTCAAGGAATCAAACCAATATTACAGGAGTAAATGATGTACTATCCTTTGATGCAGGTGAAATCCTATTAGAAACAGAGCAAGGAATTCTAATGATTAGAGGGCTAGAACTCCATGTAAACAGACTTACTTTAGAAAAGGGAGAAGTTGATATTGATGGTAGAATTGATAGCTTAACTTACTCAGATACAACAGGTTACGGTAAATCTGCAGAATCTTTTATGGGTAGACTTTTTAAATAAATCGGGAGATAGAGTATGAATGAAGTAATTGTTATGGAGTTACGATTTTTTCTGATCTCAATATTATGGGGAGGGCTAATCTTAGTAATATACGATTTACTTAGGATAATAAGAAATGTAATTAAGAATAATAGGTTCTGGCTAGCTGTGGAAGATATATTATACTGGATCTTATGTGGCATTTTAATTTTTCAAATGATGTACAAGCACAACGATGGGATTATTAGAGCCTTTTCTATATTAGGGATGTTTATTGGAATGCTAGTATATCAGTCAATATTTAGTGAATTTATAGTTATTAACATGAGCTTGCTATTAAAAAAGATATTAGCATTATTATTAAGAGGCTTGTTTCTTTTTTTAAGGCCATTAATATGGTTAAAAGACCTGTTTTATACGACAATTGGAGAAAAAGTCAGAAAAATACTAGTAAAAACAAAAAAAAGATTATATTTTATAAAGAAGTCATTGAAAAATCCCTTCAAATCAAGTAAAATATCACTAAATGAAGTTGAAAGAGGTGATTTGTTAAATGAGGAGAAGAAAAAGAAAAAATAAGGGTAGGGGATTAGGACTTATTACTTTTATTGTTTTATCTATATGTGGTATGTTTTTGCTAAAAAAACAAAGTCTAAACCAAGAACAAATTACCGCCTATGCACGTATGGAAGAGTTAGAAAAAGCAATAGAAGAAGAACAAGAAGAAGCAAAGACACTAGAAGAGCAAGAGGCCTATATGCAAACTAGAAAATTTGTTGAAGATGTTGCAAGAAACAAGTTTGGCCTTGTGTATGAAGATGAATACATGTTTAAAGCTAATGAAGAATAATCATTTTAATCTATATATAAGTTGAAATTATTAACAAAGTTTAAATTTGTGTTGACAAGTTCAAAAAAGTTAGATATAATTATATTTGTGTTTTGGTTTTGGCGAAGTAGCTCAGTTGGCAAGAGCACGCGGTTCATACCCGCGGTGTCGGCGGTTCAAGTCCGTCCTTCGCTATTTTTTATGCCCTTTTTTACTTTATCCTAGTGGTCAGGCTTTTGCCTGGCCACTTTTTTAGGTTCTTAAGGTAGAAGTTCTTAAAGTTGATTAAGTCTCTCTAATCGATAATTTGTGGGAGAATTTGAAATTCTTGTCTAAAAGTTTTTGGGAATAGGGATGGTTTTTTGACAAACATTTTAGCCTAGTGGTTTTATAATGCTTAATACGATGTTTTTACTTTATAAGGACTACTAGGGAGGGTTTAAACTAAAATGATTAGGAATTGGAATTACAAAAGTGTATTTCTTCAAATTATGGGGGTTTTTATTGCTAGGGCTATTATAGGTAACATAAGTCCTTTTGTTATTGGTTTTTTTGTTGTAATGTATTTGGGAGATAAGAATAGGCTATTTACTGTAATATGTATTTTGTTTGGACTTGTTACCGCTCTACCAGCGATTGCGGTGTTAAAGTATTTAACTATTATGGTTACCGTTTTAGTTTTAGTAAGTTTAATGGAAAGAAAGAACCTTAGTCTTACGACATTTTACCTTGGACTTATGGCGTCCCTTGTTACAGCTTCTATTAGCATGGCTAGCAATTTGTTTTCACCGAATATGGGACAAGCTGTAATACTTGCTTTAGCTGAGGGAGTCTCTGTAATTGCATTTGCCACTGTATTTAGTAAAGGGATCCAAGGTATTCTTACTAAAAGGATAAGCCAATCTTTGAATAATGAAGAAATTATAAGTGTATCTATAATGCTAGCAATATGGATTTATGGATTGCCAAAAATATCTGAAACAAGTTATGTTATTCAAGCTTTTGTATGCCTTTTTCTACTTTTGTTTGTTGGCTATAAATATGGGGCGGGATATGGTTCGATAATTGGAGTAACTTGTGGAATTACTATGAGTGTCTTGAGTGGCAGTTATAGTATGATAGGTTTCTTTTGTATACTAGGTATTTTGGCAGGAACTTTTAGAGAACTAGGTAGATTAACTGTGGCACTTTTGTTTTTAATTGGGGCTACAGCTATATTTGCTTTCTTTGAAGGAGCAAGTATAGATGTTTGGATGATGCAAGATAGTACAATTCCTGTAGGAGTAAGTTCCCAAAGTGTTTTATTTAAAAGTATTTTTAGAGAAGGGGTTCTACCTCTAATATCTGGGTCTGCCTTGTTTCTAGTCTTACCGGAATCTATAGTTTATAGAGTGTATAATAGGGATATTATTTGTGAAGACTCCTTTTTCAACCACAATATACAAGTTTTAACTAAAGATAAGCTGAAAGGATTTTCTGAGTCATTTTATAATTTAGCAGGGATTTTTAGTGGAGTATCTACTAAGAAGATTAATCTGGATAGTTTTGATAAAGAAAGTATTTTTAATGAGTTATCTGAAGAATTATGTAAGGAATGTACCAACCTTCGTTATTGTTGGGATGAAAACTTTTATGATACTTATGAAGGAATTAACCGTATTATGGAAGTTGTTGAAACTGAAGGTAGGATTGTAACAAAGCGAGTTCCTATAGAATTCCAGAAGAATTGTATTAAGTTAGAAAGGCTTATGGTAGAAACAGTAAGGAAGTTTGACTTGGCAAAACTAAATATATCATGTAATAATAAATTACTAGAAAGTAGAGAGGCTATATCCGAACAATTCTCCCAAATTGGCTTTATTATGGATGATTTTTCGGACACCATATACAAGTCTACCCCATCCACAAAAGAGGCTGAAAAGGACATAATTAATGGGCTTAGGGCTAAATATATCTATGTTGACAATATAACAATATTTGAAAAGTGTAATCATAGAAAAGAAGTGATTCTTTATGCTCATACAAGAGGAGGTCACTGTGCTATAACTAAAGAGGTCTCTCAAATTATTAGTGATATTGTAAACAAGAATATGATACCATCAAAAAAGTGTAAAACAGTGATAACAAAATCATCAGATATCTATATCTTTGAGGAAGACTCAAATTATTATATATTAACAGGTGTATCCAAAATGAAAAAAGATGGGTCTTTAGTTTCAGGAGATAATTATTCTTTTATTAATCCTGATTCAGGAATGGCTGTGATGACATTGTCAGACGGAATGGGTACTGGAGAGAGTGCTTTTAAGGAAAGCGAGGCAGTTATCAATTTACTAGAACAATTCATTGAGGTTGGCTTTAGTAAAGAATCTGCCATAAAACTTATTAATTCAGTTATGCTAATTAGATCATCAGAGAATCAAACTTATTCAACGATAGATATGAGTGTAATCAATTTATATACAGGTATGTGTGATTTTGTTAAGTTGGGTGCATCAACAACTTTTATAAAAAGTGGAGAAAATGTTGAAATTATACAATCTAGTGCACTGCCGATTGGAATGATTAATCAAATGGATTATGAAGTTTATTCTGAAAAACTTATAGATGGGGATTTTATAATTATGGTCACAGATGGTGTGATTGATAGCATCCCTTATGATGAGAAAGAAAAAACTATAGCTGAGTTTATTAAGACAATACATATGAATAATCCAAAAGAAGTGGCTAATGCTGTATTAAATTATTCCCTAGAGCTTAACAATTGGACTCCAAAGGATGACATGACTGTAATTGTTGGGGGCTTCTGGAAGAAGGTCTAGAAATTCAAGTTTATTTGTTGGCTCGCTGAAATCTTGTCCATGGTATGTGGTTTTTAAATGTGCTGAAGCCGAAGGGCGGCGTTCAGTAAGCATTTTAAAACTACATACCATGGACAGGATTTTAGGGGGAGGTAACGAGGGGTGACTTGAATTGCTTTGGGTTAGGGATGGGCATGGAGGAAGGGCTTGGGTTTATTGGGAGTTTTGTGAGGTGTTAGGGGATTTTGGGGATGAAGGGGAGATTAAGCGATTTTGTGTGGATATCCTACTTGAAATTTGTTTGGTATAAGGTTAAAATGTAGGAAAGTTAAGTGGCTAGGAGTAGATAATGGTTAATAAGGTTCGAACTTATATTGAACAGTATAATATGTTGTCTATGGGAGATAGGGTTGTCGTTGGAGTTTCAGGGGGCGCCGATTCTATCTGCCTTTTTCATGTCCTTTTGGACTTGTCCGGTGAGTATGACCTTACTTTGTATGTGGTTCATGTTAATCATGGTATTAGAGGGGTACAAGCTGATTCTGATGAAGCTTTTGTGGAAGAACTTTGTAAGAAACATAATGCTTCCTTTTTTTGTGTAAATAAAGATGTACCGGCTATAGCTAAGGAACAGGGGCTTAGCGAAGAGGAAGCGGGAAGAAATGTTAGATATGAGGCATTTTATAAGTTCTATAATGAAATGGACTTAGATAAGATAGCAGTAGCACATAATAAGAATGATAATGCTGAGACATTTTTGTTTAATTTATTTCGAGGGAGTGGTATTAAAGGTTTATCTGGAATACCACCAGTAAGGAATGAGGTAATTAGACCAATTTTATGTTTAGAAAGAAGTGAGATAGAAAGTTATTTGGAGGAGCGTAAAATCCCTTATATAATTGATAGTAGTAATCTTACTGATGACTATAGCCGTAATAAAATTAGGAATAATATCTTAACTTATGCTAAAGAAGAAATTAATGCAGGTCTTATAGAACATATTACAAAGTCAGCGAATATGCTTAGTGAAATAGATAATTATATTTTAGGAAATGTTAATAAAGCTTATGAAGATATTGTAAGAGAAGACTTTATGTTGAATCTTCCCAAGGAAAATGAAAATAAAGAAATCTGTATAAGTATAGATGAATTTAACAAACTAGATATAGTAATTCAAAAGGAATTATTAAGAAAAATTATCAAAAGTTTATCTAGCAAATTAAAGGATATAGATTCATCACATATTCAATCAATTCTTGAACTAGCTTCCAAACAAGTAGGAAAAGAAATTCATCTCCCATATGAAATTACTGTTATAAAAGGCTATAATGATATTGTATTTAGCAAGGTTAATAAAAAGGTAAACATGCAAGTAAATAAAATAAGTAGTAGGGAAGCTTATCAAAATAAAGATGATTTTAAATCTATAAGTATTAAAATATCATCTTCAACATCTTTGCCTCAAATAAATGGCAATATTTACACAAAACTTATCCCCTACAAAGACCATATGACTATTCCAAAAGAAGGCTATACGAAATGGTTTGATTATGATAAGATAAAGAATAATCTTTTGTTTAGGACTAGACAAGAGGGAGATTTTTTGCAGATTGATAGTAAGGGTGGTACAAAAAAGATAAAGTCCTTATTCATAGATGAGAAGATTCCTAAGAACAATAGGAATAGTATTCACCTAATTGCAGATGGTTCACACATAGTTTGGGTAATCGGAATGAGGATTAGCGAAGCTTATAAAGTTACTAAAAATACAAAAACAATACTAGAGATGAGTATTTATGGAGGATATGATAATGGAAAAGATAACAGAAGATAGAATAAAGGTACTAATTTCTGAAGAAGAGATAAATGCAAGGATAGCGGATTTAGGTAAAGAAATCGCTAAAGATTATGAAGGTAAGGATCTTCATTTGATTTGTATATTAAAAGGTGGAGCATTTATCGCTTGTGAATTGGCAAAGAATATTAAGCAACCTCTTTCTATAGACTTTATGTCTGTATCAAGTTATGGTGATGGAACAGTTTCTTCAGGAAGAATAAAGATTATTAAAGACCTTGATGATCCTGTTGAGGGTAAGGATGTTTTAATTGTGGAAGATATTATTGATTCAGGAAATACATTAGCAAATCTGCTAGAACTACTCAAAACTAGAAAACCTAATAGTATTAGAATTTGTACTTTACTTGACAAACCAGACAGAAGGGTTACAGATGTTCATGTAGATTATGTTGGCTTCCAAATACCTGACGAGTTTGTTATTGGATATGGTCTTGACTATGCACAAAAATTTAGAAACCTACCATATATTGGAGTTGTTGAGTAGATAAGGGTTTGTTTATATAAACTTAGGAGGTAAAGTTGTGAAAAATAGATTTAGAGGGTTTGGTTTCTATGCTGTGCTTCTTGTTATTATTTTTTTTGTTACAAGATTTTCTAATAACATTAACAATAATGATGGAGAAAGTTACAATAAGGCCAAATTCCTTACAGATATTCAAAGTGGTGAAATAAAAGGTATTAATATTTATCAAAATCAAGAAGTACCTACTGGTGAAGTAAGGGTTACCTTTACAGATGATAAGGTGGAAGTATTTAATGTTTTAGATGTTAGGGAAATTGAGGATATAGCAATAGACGCCCAGATTAATCCTACAATACATGATGTGTCAGGTACTAGTTGGTTAATGTATATTTTACCTGCATTAGTTAGTTTTATGCTTATGTTTTTACTTATTTCTTATTTAACTAATAGGGCAGCTGGTGGCGGTGGAAGTAATAACAAAGTAATGAATTTTGGTAAAAGTAAAGCAAAGATGACCAGTGATAAAGATCAAAAGATAACTTTTAAAGATGTTGCTGGTTTAGATGAAGAAAAAGAAGACTTAAGTGAAATCGTAGATTTTCTACGTACACCTAATAAGTATATGCAAGTTGGGGCAAGAATTCCAAAAGGTGTTTTACTAGAGGGGCCTCCAGGTACAGGAAAGACCCTTATTGCAAAAGCAGTTGCTGGTGAAGCAGGGGTTCCTTTCTTTAGTATATCAGGTTCTGATTTTGTTGAAATGTTTGTTGGTGTTGGTGCATCTAGAGTAAGAGACTTGTTTGAAACAGCTAAAAAACATGCACCGTGTATTATATTCATTGATGAAATCGATGCAGTAGCAAGGCGAAGAGGTAGTGGCATGGGTGGTGGCCATGATGAAAGAGAACAAACCCTAAATCAACTATTAGTTGAAATGGATGGTTTTGGAGTAAATGAAGGAATTATTGTTCTTGCAGCAACAAATAGAGTTGATATATTAGATCCTGCAATTTTACGTCCAGGAAGATTCGACCGTAAGGTAGTTGTAGGACGTCCAGATGTAAAGGGTAGAAAAGAAATATTAGAAGTGCATTCAAAAGGCAAACCTCTTGCAGAAGATGTAAATCTTGAAGAAATTGCAAGAACTACAGCTGGATTTACTGGTGCAGACCTTGAAAACCTACTTAATGAATCAGCAATTAACGCCGCAAAAAATGGTAGAGCATATATTACTCATAATGATATTAATTATGCATTTATAAAGGTTGGAATAGGTACTGAAAAAAGAAGTAAAGTTATTTCTGATAAAGAAAAGAAAATCACAGCATATCATGAGGCGGGTCATGCAATATTATTTCATGTGCTTCCAGATGTTGGTCCGGTGTATACAGTTTCTATTATTCCTACCGGAAGAGGGGCAGCTGGTTATACAATGCCTCTACCTGAAAAAGACGAAATGTTTAATTCAAAAGGTAAAATGCTTCAATATATAAGCGTAGCCCTAGGAGGAAGAATTGCAGAAGAACTTGTATTTGATGATATTACAACAGGTGCATCCCAAGATATAAAACAAGCAACTCAAATTGCTAGAGATATGGTAACCAAGTATGGATTTTCAGATACGATTGGAATGATAAATTATGACAATGGTGATGAATTGTTTATTGGTAGAGACTGGGGCCAGACAAGAAACTTTAGTGAAGGTGTTGCTGGAACAATTGATAATGAAGTTAAAAAGATAATTGATGAATGTTATTATCGTGCTAAAGAGATAATTAATGATAATATTGATGTACTTCATAGTTGTGCTGATTTATTAGTTGAAAAAGAAAAGATTAATCAAGAACAGTTTGAAGCACTGTTTGATGAAAAAGAGACAAATAAAGAAATAAACATAGAAGATAAGAGTCAAGAGAATTAGTAGCTTATTAAATGATGTAAACTACTTGAAGGTATTAAGGCTATATAAGGGTCAAAAACAATGAGAATATATAAAAAAGGGAAAAAGATAAACCTTATTGTAGAAAATTTTATGAAAAACATTTAATTATAAAAGAACTTAAAAAAAGTAAACAAAAATCACTTCAACAATTTGTCAACTTTGTGAACACTTTTCAAGACTCTGGTGCTATACTATTAATTGTAAACCCCAATACATTATATAGTT
>CAZOSE010000003.1:27295-28393 GCA_964582385.1 uncultured Lachnospiraceae bacterium | reverse complement strand
TGCTGCTATAGTATCAAAAGCTGCTAATAGTTCATCATAAGTAGTTGGAACATTTTCTATCTCTAATTCTTCAAATAATGTTTTGTTGTACATTAACACGTACTCTGGAGAGTTGTGCCAAATTTGTAATCCGTATAACTTACCATCAGTTTCACATGATGACTTTCTTGAGTCAGGAATTAAATCTGACCATCCAGCTCCTGTAAAGTCTATACAATACTTTTCTGGATCAACAATTACTGAATCAATAGCAAATGGATTAGATTGAATCAAAAAGATGTCTGCTGCAGAATCTGTTGTTAGCTTAGATTGGAGCAAGTCATCGTATTGATCTGCTGGAATAGTCTGAAGGTCAACAGTTACCCCGTATGTTTCTTCAAAACGTTTAATAGTTGGATCATAACGATTACCCATCCAACCTGCAGAAACAAGTATACTTAACTCTTCACCTTTAAAATCACTAACATCAGTACCTACATCTGTATCGTCTTTACTAGCATCTGTTTGGCCTGTTGGTTTTTCTGTTTCCTTTTCACCACTCTTACCACAAGCAAATAACAACATTGACATAGAAACCACAACACATATTAATAATAATAACCTTTTTTTCATACTTTTCTCCTTCTTTTCTCCCTGTTGAATTACTTATCTCGTAACTTTCAACATTACATGGTTTACTTTCATCTATATTTTAATGCATTTCTACCAATTTAACCATGAACTTTCTAGTATAAGATATGGACTTTTTTTATAAATCAAATCAAGTTATCCTTACATCAAATAAACTGTACAAGCCTTGTAATTTCATATATAATTAGCATATGAAAGGCAAGCCTTGCCAGTTAAAACCACCACTTATATTTGGGGAGAATAAGCGTGAAAAAACATATATCCAAACAAAGAAAAAAGTTAAAGTTGCATAATCAACTTTTTATTACATACTTGCTATTAGCAGCTATTATTATATGCTTCTTTTCTATATTCTTTTATAATTATATTTCCAAAATACTTATTGAACGGGAAACCAACTCTCTTTATGATATAACCAACACTATAAAGCAGCAGACAGACCAAATAGTTGAAGAACTTCCAAGTGAA
>CAZOSE010000003.1:15793-27285 GCA_964582385.1 uncultured Lachnospiraceae bacterium | reverse complement strand
GCAGTAATAGATACTGTATCAATTAACGTTGGCTATAGTAATCTTATTAGAGATAAGTTGGGAGATTACGCTGAAGTTTCTGTTGCATCTGATGACTTTGTAGCTCTAACACAGCTTTTTGTGGCCATCAATGGTACAGATTTAAGAGTAGACCAAATTAATCTATATGATTTTGACGGTAATGTTATTAGATTTGGTACGTCAACTAATAAACATATAGTTGATATGGATTCCTTATTATGGTTATCTCCAGTAATGGAATTAGATGGTGGTAAATATATTTCTAAACCTTATCTTTCTCGTGATATAATACATACTTCATCAATGTCATCACATTATATCTCTTTATATAGAATCTTTTATAATAGATATGGTGGCAAAGCGGGGATAGTGGAAACTACCAAAAGTTGCAAGTCTGTATTTAAAAATATAATATCTTATAAAACAAAAAATGATAATTCACCAGACTTTTACATATATGATAGTAATGGCTCATTAATTTTTCCTTATAATTCCGCAGATAATGCTATGATATTTCCCCAGCATAATTATTATTCACAAATTAATGAAGATACCAACCATAGCTTTTATCAACCACCAGATGCAAGTTCAAGAGAATTAATTACTTATATTAATTCACCTTATAGTGGCTGGATATACCTTACTGTACAGGCAGAGGACCTTATACTTGCACCTGTTAATCAATTAACCAGAATGATAATTACACTTTCTACTATAGTATTTTTTCTTACTATTTTTTTATCCCTTTTTATATCAAGGGGGCTTACTAAACCTATAAAACAACTTAAGGCTGTCTTAAAGCAAACCAGTGTTGGCACTTTAGGACAAGGAGCTTTTTCCCAGATAGATACTTCTTACGATGAATTAGATAGTTTAGCCCTAGCCTTTGAGAAAATGAGTCAGAGCTTAAAAATATCAATGGATGAATTATTAGAAACAAGACAACAAGAAGTAAAATCTCGAAGTCTTGCTCTTCAGTCCCAGATAAACCCACACTTTTACTATAATACTCTGGCATCTATCCAGGTTCTTGCCGAAAATGATGATCAAGAGAGTATAAAACTAATGTGTAAACATCTTACTAGCATTATGCGTTATATTACTAATGGAAACTTTACTACAGTAACACTAAGAGCTGAAATAGATTGTGTTAGTAAGTATTTGCATTGTATGAAGATTCGCTACCAATCAAGTTTAAACTACAAGATACAAATAGATGATGAGTTGTTGGACAAGGAAGTACCAAAACTTATTATTCAGCCTCTAGTAGAAAACTCTCTAAAGTACGGAACAGAACGCATTCCACCCTGGGATATTTTTGTTACTGGAAAGATTACAACTAGCGGTTGGGAAATTAAAATTACTGATAATGGACCTGGCTTTAGCCCCGGCGCACTTGATCTTATTGGTAAGAGAATTAAAGATGCTTCTAGTAAAATAGGGATGCCTGATATAGAGATTAATGGTATGGGTATTTTGAATGTGTATTTAAGATGGAAGCTCTACTCCAAGGAAAAAGGGTTTTTTGAATATGGTAATACACCAGAAGGCCACGCTTATATTATTATTGGAATGAACAAGTTCAGGATATAAACTTTGCTATGTAATTTTTTTTAAAACATTATTGAAAAGATACTTCTATTATATAAATGTACATAAAGGAGATGTTTCTATATGAACAATCGTAACTATTCAGTTATTGTAGCTGAAGACGAGACTCTTTTGTTAGATAATTTAATTGGTAAAATTAATAGACTTAATATAGGTTTTGAAGTTGTAGGTAAAGCTCAGACAGGTATTCAAGCTTTTAACCTAATAGAAGAACTAAATCCTGATTTGCTTATTACAGATATCAAAATGCCCGTGATGGATGGGCTTACATTAATTGAAAAGGTGAATAATCTTTATCCTTTTACTAAGTTTGTTATAACTAGTGGTTTTTCAGACTTTGAGTATGCTAAAAAAGCCATCCAGTTTCAAGTTTCTGAGTATTTATTAAAACCTGTTGATGAAGAAGAATTAAAAATAGCTCTTACAAAAATCAAACACTCTTTTGAATCAGAACGTTCAGTAGACTGCGAAATATTTAATCATGATTTAGCTTATAGTGAATCTGAAGATATTGCAGAGGTTTTAAGGGCTTATTTAGTTCAAAACTATAACACTGAACTTAATTTAAGTTCTATTGCAAGTAATATGAATTATAGTTCAAGTTATCTTACAAAGATCTTTCAAGAAAGATATGAAACCAGTCCTAATAAGTTTATTATTTCCATGAGGATTTGCAAGGCAAAGGAATTCTTAACCCATAGTCCAGAGCTTACTGTAAGTCAAATTGGAGAAATAGTAGGATATGAAGACCAAGGATATTTTAGTAGGATTTTTAAGAAATATTGTGGCCTTAGTCCCACGGCCTATCGTGATGAAAAGGACTCATAGTCTACACAAGTAAACTATGAGTCCTTAAGTATTTCCTTTTTAATTAATTGGTCTAACCTTTATAGATTCAAAATTTGTATAGCCATGAACAATATAAGCCTTTCCATTATCATCCCAAAAAGGTCATGGATCTATTAGGCCCTTACCCTCTTAATACTGGGTTCCTATATCTGCCATCTTGCAAGTCTGACTGCCATAACAGTTCATTACCCATAAATTTTCTCCTTTTTCTACTAATATAAATAGGATTTAAGCGTCAAAAATCCAATTTTATGTATTGAATGAATAGGAGCGTATATATATTGTGAGGACTTTTGACACTCAAATCCTACTACTATAAAATTACACCATCTCTAAAAATTGATATATCTTTATAGCCATTTACTTCATTATTTACACTCTTACCTGAGGCTACATCTAAAATATAATTGAAAAAGTCTTCTGTTACTTCATCAAAACTCTTACCTTCTACTAATTGGCCGGCATTATAATCTATCCAATGTGGCTTTTTGTTACTTAAAGAAGTGTTAGATGATAGCTTGATTGTAGGTACTGGTGATCCAAATGGATTACCTCTTCCTGTTGTAAAGATTACAATCGTAGCTCCACTTGCTACAAGGTTAGTACAAGAGACTTGGTCATTTCCTGAACCTGTTAGTAGGTTTAGGCCTTTTGTGGTTATTCCTTGTCCATAACCTAAGACTCCAACCACAGGAGCTTCTCCACCTTTTTGTACACAACCTAGTGATTTATCTTCTAAAGAAGTAATACCACCCTTTTTGTTTCCTGGTGAAGGATTTTCGTATATGGTTTGATTGTATCTTTTGAAGTAACTTTTATAGTTATTGATTAGGTCAACTACATCTTCAAACACTTCTTCTGTAGCTGCTCTTTCCATTAATAGGGTTTCAGCACCAAACATTTCTGGAACCTCTGTTAGTATTGTAGATCCACCTTGTCTTACTAGAACATCATTTACCCTACCACATAAAGGATTTGCTGTTATTCCAGAAAATGCATCAGAGCCACCACATTTAAAGCCAATAGTTAACTTATCAGCAGAGACTTCTTCTCTTTTCATTTGAGAAGCATATTCTGCAAGTTCATCTAGTAACTTTGAACCAGCTTCGTATTCATCTTCAACTTCTTGAGTTATTAGAAACTTTACCCTATCAGGATTATAGTCACCTAAAACTGGCATAAAGTCTCCTAGGTGGTTGTTTTCACAACCTAAACTTAATACTAAAACTCCACCTGCATTTGGGTTGTTAATGATTCCTTTAAGAATTTGCTGAGTAGTTGCGTGATCATCACCTAACTGGCTACAGCCCATATTGTGATTATAAGCAAAGACTCCGTCTAATTGATCTTTATATTTTTCATTAGCTTCGGCTGCAATTTTATTTGCAGTAGCATTAACACAACCTACTGTTGGTATAATCCAGACTTCATTACGAACTCCTACACTTCCATCAGGTCTTACATATCCTTGAAATGTACGGTCTGATACCTTTTCTTCAAAGGCTTTGATAACTTCCTCATTTGGATTATACTTGTATTCTATTAGGTCACTTAAATTGGTTTTTACATTGTGGGTATGAACATGCTCTCCCTTTTTAATATCTTTTGTTGCATGTCCAATTGGTTGACCATATTTTATTACATCTTCATTTTCTGCTATATCTTCTAATGCAATCTTATGTCCAAAAGGAATGTCATCTTTTGCATCAATTGATAATTCATCAACCTTACATGTTTCTCCACCTTTTATATCCCTTAAAGCTACGGCTACGCCATCGCAATCATTAATAACTATCAAATCATTGTTTGTATTCGTGTTATTTATATCCTTCATAGCAAGACCCTGCCTTTCTAAATTATCTCTTTTACAACACTATGTACATCATTGCTTTGTAATTTATCTAGGTAATAAGCCACTTTATCTTCTAGGCCTTCTACTGTTGTTAAATCTTTTCCACTCCAGAAAGCATCATTAGAAAGAACTTGGTTAACTATCTGCTTAACATCATTACTTTCCCAAACTTTCTCAAAGAAAGACATTACTTCTTTATCATCTTTTATTTCATATTCTGTTCCATCTGCACGCTTTCCAATATATTTACCATCTTCCATCTTACCTTCATAAAACTTAATGAAAGCTGCAAATGAGAAACATAAAGCTTCAGGCAGTGCATTCTTTCTATTAATATATTCTAAAAGTGATGGTAGACATCTTACACTAAATTTGGAACATGAATTCAGAGAAATATCTAATAACTTATGCTTTATATAAGGGTTTGCAAAACGGTCTGCAACTGAATTTGCAAAGCCTGCTAACTCTTCTTCAGGTAAATTAATTGTTGGAATAACTTCTTCAAAGATAAGTTTATGTAAGTATGTTTTAAACACTTCATCATCCATAAAGTCTCCAACGAAATTATGACCTGCTAGATATGCTGCTAAAACAGTCGAGGTATGGCCGCCATTTAGGATACGAACCTTTCTTGTTTTATAAGGTGTAGCATCATCAGTCCAAAGAACATTAGCTTCGTTTTTATGAATAGGAAGTACGTCTGCCCATTCTTTTTTACCCTCTATTACCCATAGATTAAACACTTCACTAGTTACAATAATATTATCTTTATATCCTAGTTTTTCTTCAAAGTAATCAAGTTGATCTTTAGGATAACCTGTAACTATACGGTCAACTAAGGTATTAGTGAACTTATTAGCCTTTTCTATCCAGTTAAGGAAGTCTTCGCCTAAATTCCATTCATTTGCATATTGTAAAATGATTCTTTTTAAGTTATTTCCATTATTATCAATTAATTCAACAGGTATAAATAGAAGCCCTTTTTCCATATCCCCATCAAAAGCTTTAAATCTTTCATAAAGAATTGCAGTTACCTTAGCTGGGAAAGAGGTTGGTGGAGCGTCATCAAGTTTGTCACCTGGGTTGTAGGATATACCTGCTTCAGTCGTATTAGAAATAACAACTTCTAAATCTTCACTCCTTGCAATCTTTAAAAGCTCCTCATAGTCTTCATAAGGATTAATACATCTTGAGATTGATGTGATTTGGCTAATCTTTTCTACAGCCTCTCCATCTTCAATTCCTCTCATTGCAAGAGTATAAACTCCGTCTTGTTGGTTAATTAGGTCTGCTAGTCCATTAGCTATTGGTTGAGCTACAACTATAGAACCTTTATAATCACCATTTGCATTAGCATTATCAATCATCCAATCTGCAAAAGCTCTTAGAAAGTTTCCTTCTCCAAACTGAAGGATTCTTTCTGGATAATTGCCATATACCTTTTCTACTGTATCTTTAATATTAATCATATATAAGGTCTCCTTTTTATTACTTGTTATGTCTAAATGTAATCATTTCTTTATTTAATTCTTCTATCTCTTCTTGGCTAATTTCGGCAAAGGGTGATTGTAATATTTCAATCAGTGTATTTGCCTCACTTTGCCATGGAACCCCTCTTAGGATTCTAGGGAAATGACGGATAACTATTTCTTTTAGTTCCTCATGTTCTAATATTTCTCTAACACTACTTTCTACTCCATAGATCTTTCTATAGGTTTTGTTAAGTTTGTATTCAAAGAAATATTTTCCCGCATCCAAATTATATACTATTTGATTATCTATTTCAATTAGGTCTTCTTCCCTTGCGTTAGTTGATATTGTGCTTGTGACTGCATCTGGTAGTATTAGTTTTGCTTTAGCTCCAAAGGGGATTACTACATTAAACATTATGTGGTCATCTTTTAATTCCCATTTTACCTTATACATACCCGTTGGAGTATCTAAGTTACATTCTGCAAAAGATAAACCATTGTTAGGCTGTGGCTTTATTATAGCCTTTCTAAATCCTGGTGCTTCCTCAACTGGTCTAATACCTATCATATATCTATACATCCAAGATGCAATTGAACCATAAGCATAGTGGTTAAGAGAGTTCATTCCCGTTCCACTTACCTTACCATCAGGTTCTATAGAGTTCCATCTTTCCCAGATAGTTGTACCACCCATTTCAACTTCATATAGCCAGCTAGGATACTCTTTGTTAAGTAGTAGTTTATAAGCTATATCATTTAGGCCAATATCAGATAATGACGGACAAAGATAAGATGTTCCAACAAATCCTGTGTTTAGCAAGTATCCACTTTCTATTAGCTTTTCTTTGAAATCATCTTTAATTCTAGACCTTGCTGATTCTGGTACTAAGTCCATGAATATCACAACTGCATATGCTGTTTGAGTACTTATGCTTAACTTGCCAGTGCTTGTAAAGAATTCTTCCATAAAGGCTTCTTTAATATCATTAGCCAGTTTGCTATATTCCTTTTCTTCTTCTACCTTCCCTAGTACTTTTGCAGCCTTAGTTAAGATTGCAGTTGAATAATAGTAATATGCTGAAGCAATAAAGTACTTTTCAGTGCTTCCGTAAACACCGCCATTTACTTTTCCGTCTAATGCTAGCCAGTCTCCAAAGTGTTTACCTGTTGTCCAAAGTCTCTTGCCACCTGATGAGTCGTCTTCTCTTTTTATATAGTCAACCCATCCTTTCATACTTTCATATTGCTGCTCAAGTATGGCAATATCTCCAAAGTGCATATATGTATCCCAAGGAATAATTGTTGCAGCATCACCCCAAGCCGTAGCTCCATGAAAATCATATCCTGACATAGGAACTACAAAAGGTACACTTCCGTTATTCTTTTTTTGTTCAAACCATAGGTCTTTTCCGAACTTAGTAAAGAATCCATATGTATCCATGTTAAATGATGCCGTATCTGAAAATATCTGTGCATCTCCTGTCCAGCCCATTCTTTCATCTCTTTGTGGACAATCAGTTGGAGTATCAAGAAAGTTACCTTTCTGACTCCATCTAACATTTTCAAAAAGTCTGTTTAATTGTGGGTTTGATGTAGTTATTCTACCTGTTTCGTCTAACTCTGAATGGATAACACATGCTGTAAAGTCTTCTGGGTTTAAGTCTCCTATAATGCCTTCAACTTTAACATATCTAAAACCGTAGAAGGTAAAGTATGGTCTAACCATCTCTTCTTGGCCGTTTGATATGTATGTATACTCGCATTTAGCCGTTCTTAGGTTTTCATTGTAGAAATTACCTTCTTGAAGTACCTCTCCATACTGCATAAATACCTTGTTTCCACTTGGTAAGTTAGCTTTGAATTCTACCCATCCTACCATATTTTGACCAAAGTCTAATACAGTTTCCCCTGCAGGAGTTTTGATTATTTCTACTGGCTTTATTCTTTCATGAATAGATATTTTAGGACTTAATCTAGCTTCTAAAAGGTTCATATCTAAATTGGTATATTCAACTGGAAATAGTTCCAAATCATCTATTCTAGCATCATATATTTCTCCGTCATAAATACAATCAAAGACTACTTTGCCTTTTTTAACTTGCCAGTCAAGATCTGTTCCAATAACTTCTTTTGATCCATCTTCATATTCTACATGAATCTCTCCAATAAAAGCATAATCTAAATCATGTTTTGGTGACTTACTTTTGAGTCCATAACGGCTTTTATACCAACCATCTCCTAGTTTTGCTTCAAAAAGATTATCACCAATCTCTAAGTCTAATTCAAAGGTTTGATATTGTAGCCAAGAATCATAGGCATGAATTCCGGGTAAAAGATACTCGTCTCCTACCTTACTTTTATTTAAATATATTTCATATATTCCAAGTCCTGTTGCATAAGCTCTTGCCTTCTTAACTTCCTTATCAACCCTAATACTTTTAATAAATACAGGATGAATATGATCCTCGAAGGTGTCGGTTATAAACTTCCCAGCCCAAGGACTAGAAGGTGCCTTTGCTGTTTCAAACCAAGTAGGCTCACTTTCAGCATTTTCATCCTTATCTGTCCATACACTTACTTTCCAGTAGTATCTTGTATATTCTTTTAGCTCAAAAGGAAGTCTGTGGCCAAAAGAGTCTATATCATCTCTTACTCCGCTATCATATACAATCTCTTTAAAGTCTTCATCTACTGATACAATCACTTGTGCAGCTGTTTGTTTTTTTCCCTTAGCTTCATCAACAACATAGGAAACTCTTACACTATCCATTTGAAAACCAAGTGGCTTATCCAGCCTATTTGTTCGTAATTTTCTAATCCTCATACCCGTCCTCTTTCATATTAATTTAAAAGTACACTTAAATAATAAACACTAATCAAAAGACACTTCTGTTTTAAGTCCTGATTCTAATGTTAATAATCTAACCTTGTCTTTATAACGAAATTCCACTTTACTGTCTATATCTGATACTACTATAAATTCTATAAGACCAAATTCATCCCAGCTTATATCCGCTGTCATTCCACCACGAAGGCGTATTCCCTTTAATTCTCCCTTTTTCCAATAGGATGGAAGGGCTGGCAAGATATCAATATATCCTGCATGGGATTGAACTAAGGATTCAATTATTGCCTCAGCTATTCCAAAGTTACCATCTATTTGAAATGGTGGATGAATATCAAGCATATTGTCTTGAATAGAATTTTGTAGTAATTCAATTAAATTAGAATAAACATTATCTCCATCCTTAAGCCTTGCATAGAAGCATGTAATCCAAGCTTTACTCCAGCCAGTATGACCTCCGCCATGAGACAGTCTCTCCTTAATTGTCTTTTTTGCAGCTTCAAATAAATCAGTTTTTTCCTCAACAATTTCATTACCTGGATGTAATCCGTATAAATGAGAAATATGTCTATGTCCTGGCTCTACTTCATCATAATCTTGATACCACTCCATAATTGTTCCCTTTTTAGAAATCTGAGTAGGTGGCAATTTATCTAACATGGTATTTATAATTTCATTGTCTTTAGCTTCATCTATACCTAAAAGCTTAGAACCTTCCAAATAAGAAGTTAGTAATTGTCTTAGAATCATATTATCCATTGTAGGTGACATAGAAAGCGCCCCACTATCACCTGTTGATGATATATACGTATTCTCAGGAGATAGAGAAGGTCCACTTAATAAGTTTCCATTCTCATCTTCATATAAATAGTCTTCAAAGAATAATATGGCTTCTCTCATAACAGGTAAAGCTCTTTTTCTTAAGAAATCCTTATCCTGGGTAAACAAGTAATGTTCGTACATATGTAGAGATAACCAGGCCCCACCCATTACCCAAAATGGTGATGCATCAAAGATTCCTTCAATATCTGTGCTTGCCCATAAATTAGTATTATGATGGGCACAAAAGCCCCTACATCCATAAACGTCTTTTGCAGTAACTCTTCCGTTTTCAACCAAACGATCTATTAAATCAAACAAGGGCATATGACATTCAGGTATATTACACTTTTCAACAAACCAATAGTTCATTTCCAAATTAATATTTATAGTATATTCACACTGCCAAGGTGGTTCATAGCTTCCATTCCAAATTCCTTGTAAGTTAGAAGGTAAAACACAGTTGTGAGAACTTGAAATCATTAAGTATCTAGCAAAATTAAAGAGTAGTATTGTTAAGTAATCTAGATGCTTCTTATCTCCTTCTTTTAAACTAGTAAGTAACTTATCTGTTGTAAGTTCAGGAGTCATTACATCGTTAATTGTGAAACTCACCCTATTAAATAAGTTTTGGTAACCTTTAATATGGTCATCCTTGATTGAGGAAAACCCAGCCTTTTCAGCCCTGTCAAGGTTTTCAAGACACTCTTGTTTAAATCTATCATTACCGTCGTAGTTTGTTTTTACTGATAGGTAGATATAGACTTCTTTAGCATCTTTACAATATACAAAGTCACCCATGGTGCTTACACTACCACCCTTTGTGACCATACGAACACCTGTAAAATAACTTACTCCTCCTACACCATTAGTGCCCCAGTTTCCAACTGTATTATGGTTTAGTTTTCCAGTCGTATCTTCAAAAGGCTTTCTGCTCATATTGGCACTTAAGGTAATTGGAGTATTATCTTCACTAGTAAGTTTAATAGCTAAAACATTATATTTATCGCTAACTAGCAATTCCCTTGTGTAATTAACATTATCCCTTGTATACTTAACCCTTGCTAAGCCACTATCAATATCTAATTCCCTTAGGTAGTTTGTGGTCTTGCCCTTATCTCCTAAGAAGCAAAGACGCAAATCTCCTGCAGGTTGGTAGGGATTATTATATTTTGGTGTAGATGTCATAGCCATTTTCGCTAAAAAGGCTGCTTGTGAAACTTCACCTTTCAACAGCAAGTGTCTAATCTCATCGATGTTAGCTAAGGCATCTGGATTGCTTCTATTCTTTTTTGGCCCATACCACAAGGATTCTTCATTGATAATTATGGTTTCATCATTTACTTTTCCCATAACCATGGCGCCTATCCTACCATTACCAATAGGCAATCCGTCATCCCAGCGTCTTGCTGCTTTGTCTAATGATATTATATTTTTATATTTCACAGTATCCTCCTAAACATTATGTCTATTTCTATATTCGATTATTTTGTTCCAGTCATATCTGCTTAAGTAATGACTTCCCTTTCTTAAGTGATAAGATACTTTGCCATCATGTAAATAATCGATATTATCTAGTGTTTCCTCTTTACTTACGATACCTTGCATATTATGCAAATTATAAACCGGATTAACAGCTAGGCATGCGAGAAATTCTGACTTTGGGTCTGCCCAATCATCTTCTGTTGCAGAAGATACGTATATATTTCTTGGGGCTATTAAAGAAAGCACAAAGTGCTGGTCAAAAGGTAACTCTTCCTCTTTGTTAATATAGTCAAAGAAGTTTCCACAAAACCAAAAAGAAGAACCTTTCCCTGCTAAATCCTTGATTTTCTCACCTGTTTTTCCTCTAAACAAAGCCGCACCTCCTGCACCTGAGTTATTGGATACAGTTAAAGAAAACCTTTCATCAATGGCACCACATAATAGGGCTGTTTTACCAAGTCTTGAATGACCCATAACAGCAACTTTTTCAGAGTCAATATATTGCAAAGTTTGTAAGTAATCCATAATGCAAGTACCA
>CAZOSE010000003.1:5409-15783 GCA_964582385.1 uncultured Lachnospiraceae bacterium | reverse complement strand
AATATGGAGGTTCAATTATATTATCATTTATCCACAAGCGACTCTCTTTATAGTCCCATTTTCCCAACGGAGGAGGCAAGTCTTTTTCTGAACGGCTATAGTCTTGAAAAGTAATCCATAATGCAAGTACCAGCCCACGCCCACATTGCAATCTTGCCCCAGCTATCGTACTTGTTGCGACTTGCAAATCTGCCTAGTCCGCTAAAGAATTTATCGTCTTTATCTGGAGCTATATCCTGATAGTATACATTTAATAGGGCGTATCCATTATCCAATATTTCTTCTCCAATACCGTCTCCAATAGTAGGAGTAAAGGAATAATACAAAAAAACTTTAGGTTTATTTGTTTCTTTTGGTACAGATAAGCTACAAGGAAAGCTAAAGTATGAAAATGGTGATTTAATCTGGATCTCAATATCATATGTAATCGCCTTCCCACCATAGCTTTCATTATCAGTTCGTACAACAACACCAGTAGTCTTACTTTCAAATCTTGGGGAATATCCATACATGTTTTTATTTAATATATCCATTATTTCATGTCTTCTAGTTTGCCATTTTCCCAGGTCAGTGACTATTGTTCCATCATTCATTTTGAGTACATCTGGTATATTTCTTGATACTAACTCACTTTGCAACATATTAAGTCCTCTCTTATATATTTTTATAAATCAAATCAAGTAAAAACTTATCTAAATTAGGGTTGTATTTAGTTCGTCCATCTAATTGTAAACTTACTAAATATAAGATCCCATTTTTATGTTCTACTTTCTTAACAAATGCTAACTTTTTCTTAGCTCCATAATTATCTGTAAAACCACTTGTTGCGTATGTGTAAACTAAATCTTCACCTTCTTTTGAAGTCTCTATAGTGTGGGTTGCTATAAAATCGATATAATCTTTTTTATTGTTATACAACATATTAAAGTTATATTTATTAAGCTCTTCTTTTGATGCGGCAAAAAACACATCTGGGCCTTTCTTTGTTGATACCTTTAAGTCTCCAATATTAATATCAATCTTGTCGTTTTCTGCTAGAAGCAAGACTAGAGGCTTTTCATCATCAAGATAGCTATCAATCTTGTCTAATGTGTTTTTAGACAAATCGCTAACGAGGGCAAAATCAGAACCAGCTAAATCCTCTAAATATTCAATACCATAACTAGTAATTATTGAATTAGCCAAACTTCCTTCTACACCTAATTTCAAGCTTGCTTTATTGGTTACATCTTTAGTATTGTTCGCCTTACTTTCAGCTTCTTCACTTGTGTTTATCCTTGGATAGGTATGGAATTCTAAGCGTTCGCAGTTAATTACATTTCCACCTTCATCCATGATACAAGCTTCAAGGTATATCATACTTTCCTTGCTTACTTCTGGCACATCAATTTGAATTATTCCTGCACACCTTGATGTAACTTCATCTACTTGGCCATATAATTTATATTCATTAATTATTTTGCCATCCATCTTTAAGGCAGCTATGACATTTAGATTTCTTCTTTCATGGGTGTCATTTAATAACCAGCCTTCAACGTCAATTCTTTCACCACTTCTTATATATCTTCTATCAGAATACAGGTTAATACGAAGAGGCTCTAGGGAATCTGTATATGAAAAATAAGCAGGCTTTGGAACTCGGTCGCAGCCAACTAATGTTTTCATCCATCCAGAAGGCCAAGCATCTATAAGTAAATGTATTGCTGTATGGTTAATTAAATCTGCACGCCTTCTAAAAGCATCTGTCATCAGGCTAGTAGCTATGCTTTGATGTGTTTGACTTGCCTTAACCCAGTCTTCTATTGTAGTTTTTTCCTGGTACCAGTCACCATGAACAGAGTTAGTTTGAGCACGAACAATCTTATCTGGATACCAACTTCCATCTTCCCCTGTAGCAAGCCATTCTTTAGGGTATCTTTCTTTCATAATATTAATATTATCTAAACCTTCAGCTCCATACTCTCCACAGCCAATCATCCACCCTTCCTTTACAGGTGGCAAATATCCCTTCATGAACTTACCAATTGGTTGTGCATGGTTGGTATACCACATTGTATAAATATGAAAATCTGGCATACCTTCTCCTGTAGGTGGATCATAGTCTCCTTCAACATTTTTAATAACTCTATCTGGATTTTCTATGTAGATAGCCTTTCTAGCAGCTACAAAAAATGCTTCTAATTCATCCCTTAAAAGATTACGATGGCCTTTTGCATCATATCTTTTTGAAAACTTATGGTTTGGATCTTCCATTTTTCTAATACACATTGGTTCATTAATAAAGGTCACCATTGCAGAGGATACATGGCCTCTTATAAGATGTTCCATCTCTGTAACTTGCTTAATGGCTTCTGAGAATTGGTTTCTTCTTAGAAAACCAAATAAGGGGAAATCACATTGATGCATCATACCAAGCATATCAAAATAGTCATATATCTCTTCTTGAACAGGTCTTTGTGTTATCCTATAATAATTTAAATTGCATAGCTTAGCTATTAGTATGTCATCAATTAGTTGATCAAAATCATCATTCATAACACACTGCTGTAGATGTCCCATTTCATTAGCTCCCCTAAGAACAATAGGGCGGTTATTGAAATAAAACTTTCCTTTAGGGTTTGATTCTTCATCACTTATGAATTTCTTAAGGCCAAAAGTATTTACTATTGTTGAGATTGTAGAACTTTCTTTCTTAAGGGCAATTAATGCACCATATAGATAAGGAGAATCTAGTTCCCAAAGTTTATAATCTTTTACTTCGATAGTAAATCTGTATTCGTTTGTACCTATACCTATATACTTAAGGTCTGCTAAAAGTTCACCTATGTCCTTAGCTTTATAATTCTTCGGGATTAGTGAAACTTCTAATTTATAATTTTCTAATACTTCTTCAGTATAATTTTCAATTCCAATTCTAACTTCAACATAATCTTCATCAATATTTGGCCTAACAAAAACGTCATTAATATGGACTTGTGGCCTATATTCAACTGTTACTTTTCCAAATATTCCTGCTCCTGCTGGACAGTGGTGCCAACCTAATTCAGGGTCGTCCCAACCAGGGCCAGTAGCAGCATAAATTTTATCTCCATCAAGTATATTACCTACCCCTAGGATAGGAATATCATTGTGACATTCTACAATAAGTTCATTTTCGGATAAAATATAGTCTGTTATATCAAATTCAAAAGGAGCAAAAAATCCCTCATGTTCACCAATATAATTACCATTAATATAAACAAAGGCTTTATAATCTACACTTTGAAATCTAATAATTACTCGTTCATTATTCTTTAGTTCTTTTGCTTTAAAATTAGTTCGGTAGTAGCCACGCCACTTTCCATCTTCCAGAGCTGGCCCTCTATAATCAGGGATTTTAACATCTTCCCATGGCATATCCTTTTTATCAATGTCTGTAAAGATTTCTTTTTTATCTAAATATCGAAATCTAAACTCTTTTAATTCAAACTTTTCTACGGTACTTGGAATCTCAGGTAATAAATTCGCCATAAAAGGTTTGTAACTTTCTCTTAATTTGGATAATTCGTTATTAAATTCCTCTAATCTTTTTTCATAGGATTTATCTTGAGTGAAAGAAACTTTATCAATTGGGAATTCATTAGATATTTCCTTAAAATATTTTTTTGTTATAATATTAGGCTCTATTTCCTTGTTTTCATCACTTATGGGATGTTTCGTAATCGCAATATCTCTAAAAAAATCCTCTTGTTTTTTCATTATGTCCACCCTTATATTTCCTTCTTCTTGCATTTTATTTAAAAAAGTGGGAAGCAATAGGTTTCATCCTATAACAATTCCCACTTTTTAGTCATTTTGTAAAATATAATCTTTTTACAAATTATAAATTAATTTATTTGTTTTGAGCTGCTTCTTTGTATTCTGCAATAATTGCTTGATATTCAGAAGAGTTAACTACGCTTTCAACATAGCTTTCCCATTCAGTTACTCCGATTTCACCCATAACAAATTTTGCTCTCATATCATCTGCATCAGCAACTAGTGAACTCCAGCTATTAGAATAAGTTTCAGAGTTTAAGTTAAGATTAGCAACAGCAAGTTTCATCTCGTTAACTGCATCCTCTGTAGCTTGTTTAATTTCCTTAGCACGTTCAATTGCTTCCTCACTTGAACCTCTTGCAACAAATTTGTCATTAATCATATCTGCATTAGCTTTTAAGAAGATTTGATTCCAAGCACCAACATATCCTTCTTGCTTAGCAGTTGCTTGTGCTTCGTCTGATACTCTTTTACCTTCTTCATCAAAGTCAAAGTGTAAGCCTTCAACACCATGTTGTAAAACATCTCTATATTCTTCACTTGTTTGATTAAATACTTCTAAAATCTTAGCAAGTTTTTCTTCAGAAACTTTTGCGTTTATTGCAATAGCTTCGCCGAATCCGTATGGATCAACAACTACAGCAGTTCCTTTAGGTCCTTTTGCAGGAATTAGGCCCCAAGCTTCATATGTATCAGGTAGGTTTTTATCAAAAATCTTACTAGTTACAAGGTCTTCTGATTGGTTCCAGTTATACCAAGCATTTAAGAATGCTACGGAGTTACCAGATTTCCAGTTTGAAGTTGTTCCTTGGTCTAATATAAATTCAGGATCAAGAACGCCTGCATCATATAGGTCTTTCATCCAATTTAAGAAATCAACATAACCATCTGCAAACATTTGGTGAACAAATTCACCATCTTCATCAATTCCCCAGTCCATCATTCCTGTAAATGCTACAGCAAATGCTTTAACTCTTTCAGAATCAAAGTCTGGAGTAGAGAAGTCTAGAGCATATAAATCTGAAGCTTTTGCTAAGCCGATTAACCAATCTTTTAGCTCTTCCATAGTTTCTGGCTCTTCTTCAAATCCATGTTCTCTCATTAGGTCTCTACGAACTGCAACACCTGATGGTGGAGCAACTTCAGATGTACTACGTGGCAATATGTAAGTTCCACCATTGTATTTAGCATTTGACCAAACTGTGTCTGACCATGTGCTCATTATTTCGTTGCCATCAACAAATCCATCAAATAAATGATCGTCTAAGTTAACAAAGATTCCTGCATCAATAGCTTGAGTAAATACAGGGTAATAGAATGAGTTATCAACTTTTTTAACTTGGATTACGTCAGGAATATCATCTTGCTTTCCTGATGATAATAAAGTATTAAGTTTTTGGTCATAATCAGTATATGAAACCCACTCGATTTCAAAGTCTACATCAAAATATTCTTCCCACCATTGTTCCATAGCACTGTTTTCAAGTGGACCGTAACCCCAGTCAACACCCATAACAGTTATTGTTTGACGTTCTCCTGTTTCAGTACCTTCTTCTGTACCTTCAGTTTCGTCTGTTTTGTCTTCACTACTATCAACGGTTGCATCTGTGCCAGGTTTTGTTTCTTGTTCTTCACCTTTTTTGCCGCATCCAGCTAGTAAACCTACACTAAGTACTACAATTAATAAAATACCCAATAGATTTTTAATTTTCTTCATCTTTTTCCTCCATTTTAATTTGTTTATATGTTATTGGTTTTTTAACCATATCATATCGTGTCTTATAGTGATTTAATTGATTATCCTTTAACTGCACCTACCATAACACCTTTAGCAAAGTGTTTCTGTAGGGAAGGATATACAGCCATAATTGGTAATATTGCAATTACAACAGTTGCCATCTTAATTACTTCTTCTGGAAGATCACTCGTTGGTGCATTAGCAAGGTCTATTACATCTGAATAGTTTGATGATAAAACAATCTTCTGTAAAAACACTTGTAAAGGTTGCATGGAAGCCTTTGTTATGTACAT
This sequence comes from uncultured Lachnospiraceae bacterium, assembly GCA_964582385.1. GTDB lineage: Bacteria > Bacillota > Clostridia > Lachnospirales > Lachnospiraceae > JAAYRG01. Next base: position 9,954 of record CAZOSE010000003.1, on the reverse strand, counting down.
AACTGCACTAAAGTATGTGTTCCAATAAGATACTGCATTAAATAAAGTAAATGTTGCTAGCATTGCTTTTGAAAGTGGTAAAACAATAATAGAAAATATTCTTAATTGTCCACATCCGTCAATTTTTGCTGCTTCTTCTAGTTCTACGGGAATGTTTTGAAAAAAAGACTTCATTACCATAACAGTCCATGCCCCACAAGTACCTGGTAAAATAATAGCAAACCATGAATTTAATAGGTTTAGGTTACTCATGTTTATATAACTTGGAATCATACCTGCACCAAATAACATGGTAAACATAACAAGTGTGTTAATAATGTTTCTTCCAGGTAGAGTTCTCTTAGATAGCATATATGCTATACCCGCATTAAATATTATACTCGTAGGTGTCCCTATCAAAGTTATAAATAAAGTTGATTTTAGTGCATTTAAAAATCCACTTCCTCTAAGAATATATATGTAAGCTTCCAATGACCACTTTTTAGGCCATAGAACGAATTGCCCAGCCTCATACACTGAAGCATCGGTAAAGGAAACCATAATTACATAAATAACTGGTAATACCATTGTTGCTGCTATCATGAATAATATTGTATTTAATATTGATTGACCAATAAACCTCTTTGCTCTCATTCCAAGTCTATTGCCAACTTTTGCTTCTACTGCCACTTTAATATTCCTCCTTAACTAGAAATTATAATACCCCATCAAATCCTTTACGCGATACAATCCAGTTGGTAATTACAACCAGTACAGTGTTTACGGCCGATTTAAAAAGACCTATAGCTGTAGTATAACCGTATTGAGTTGAGCCTGATGCGATACCATAATTATAAATAAATATTTCGAATACCTCTGTTTGACTTCTGTTCATGGCGTTAGATGCTAGGAACAATTGCTCAAAATCTACTGAAATAAGAGAACCCATCTTAAGAATCAGCATAACAGCTATTGTCGGCATAATTGATGGTATAGTAATTTTTATTATTTGTTGAAATTTATTAGCTCCATCGATTCTTGCTGCTTCATATAATTCTTGATCTATTCCAGCTATTGCAGCCAAATAAATTATTGATCCCCAACCTACACCTTTCCAAAGTTGTTGAATTAGAAGTATAGGGTAAGTAAATGCTTGGTCAAATAAATATGCATGAGCTTCATTACCAAGAGAAAGTGCAATCTTATTAGCCAAACCTTGTTCTCTAGATAATAGTAAGAAAGTTAAACTGGCTATAATTGGCCATGATAAAAAGTGTGGTAAGTATACTGAAGTTTGTACAAGCTTTTTATATTTTAAATTCCTAACCTCATTAAGAAATAAAGCTAATATTATTGGTGCTGGAAATGTTAAAAAAGAAAGCCCACTTATAATTAAAGTGTTCTTAAGCATAGAATAAAACTTCGGGTCACCAAACAATTTTGTAAAGTGCGTTAACCCAACCCATTCACTTCCAAGAATACCTTCAAAAGGGTTGAAATTCTGAAAAGCCATTAGTAATCCTCTCATTGGTAAATAATTAAAAAGGATTAAAATTATCATTCCAGGGATTCCAAACAGATATAAAACCTTGTGTTGTTTTATCCTGTACCATGTACCTTTCCTATTGACTGGCCTAGATGCCACATCATTACTACTCATAAGATCCTCCTCTTAGTGCTTTAACTTTTATGAAATGTCTGTATTCCTTCTATTAAATTGTTAAATTGAAGGAATTAAATTAAAAATTAAACAATTATTATGAAATAACGTTATCATACTTAATGTAATTTGTGGGCTTTTAGTGGATATGCACACAATTATTAAATACAGAATATTTCTTTAAGTGTTTTATCTAACAAAATAATACACCATTTGATTTAAGTTGTCAATATATTTATTAAAGTTTACTTAATTCTTTTTTATAAAATAATAACAATATCTAATTTCCATTATTTCTATATTTAATACTTGCTTAACATAAGTAGCTTGTTTTCTTATCTTTACTTATATCATTAGTCTAATTTTAGTAATTCCTTCTATTTGTATTGTACTTTTAATGGTTTTATTATATAATCTGATAAGTATATTTCTTTTATATAAATTTCTGTTATAATTTACCAATTTAACATTTACTTATTTTTAACTTAATTCTACTTAACACAATTAAACACAAAGGATAAGCACACATGTTCACTAAAAAAGACTTAATAAAACTACTTATTCCACTTGCTCTAGAGCAAATATTAGGAGTTACTGTTGGAATGGTAGACGTAATCATGATATCTACAATAGGAGAAAGTGCCATTTCAGGTGTTTCATTAGTTGATTCAATTAACACACTTATATTTGGCCTTTTTGCTTCTTTATGTACTGGTGGTGCAATTGTAATAACCCATTCCTTAGGAAGAAAAGATTATTCCTTAAGCAAAAAAACAAGTTCACAACTCATTTTAATAACTACTATTATCTCGGTAACCTTAAGTATTATCGCCTTTATAGGTAACAAATCAATAATAGGCCTTTTCTTTGGCAGTATAGAAGCAGATGTAATGCACTATGCAAGCATGTACTTTCTCATTACTGCATTATCTTTCCCAATGATTTCTTTATATAATTCATTTTCTTCAATTTTTAGAGCCATGGGAAACACAAAAGTATCATTATATGTTTCTTTAATTGCAAATCTAGTCAATATTGTGGGCAATGCTATATTTTTATTTGTCTTTGATATGGGAGTTGCAGGTGTTGCAGTAGCTACACTTGTTTCAAGAATTGTTGCTTCAGCTATTATGTACTACCTATTAAACAAAGGTGACTTTGTTATCAACGTAAATTTTAAAGACCTATTTGGCTTTGATTCTAAAATAATACGCAAAATCCTTAGCTTTGGTTTACCAAATAGCTTCGAAAGTTTTATTTTTCAAATTGGAAAGATATTGGTAACCGGTATAATATCAGCCCTAGGAACAAGTGCTATTGCAGCCAACTCAATTGGTAATAACATAACTATGTTTACTATGATTCCAGGTAATGCCATTGGAATTGGTATCATAACCATAGTAGGCCAGACCTTTGGAACTGGTAACATCAAGCAAACCAAACACTATACCAAGCTTCTTCTTAAATGGGGCTTTTATATGATGATTGCTTTTAACCTTGTCCTATTTATTATTGCACCTCTAGTTGTTAAGCTTTATAACTTAGAACCTGATACTGCAGAGGCTGTGGTTTATCTCTTAAGATATTACAGTTTAACTTGTGCAGTACTTTGGCCTTTATCTTTCGCCCTTCCTAATGCACTAAGGGCCATCGGTGAAGCCAAATATATAATGGTGGTTTCAATCCTTTCTATGTGGCTATGGAGAATCGGTTTTAGCTACATACTAACTTCTTATTTCAAGATTGGAATAATTGGTGTTTGGATAGCCATAAGCCTTGATTGGCTGTGTCGCTCAATATGTTTTTCACTTAAGTTTTTTAAAGGGAAGTGGCAGTTTACTTAATGGAGAGTGGGGGGCAAAAGTCCAATTTAGTGCGTTGAATGAATACAGGTGGATATATATTTGATTTTAGCTGCCTTTCCCTCAGGTGGTAAACCACCTTCGGCCGGTCACGCAAAATCTAATATATATCCACCTGTATTCATAAGGAACATAATTTGAGGACTTTTGCTATACTGATTTTAAATAAGTCCCTGTAGCTATTCCTGCATAATTTTTAAAAACAGCTTTCTCTGCATGAGTAAATCGTATTGTAACAGTATTTTCTCTAAATACTAGTAAGGCAGAAAGATTAGCCAGGTACTCATCCATTAGATAAGTCTTGATATAAAACACGTTTTCTCTTAGCCATGTGGCTGAACTATAACTAAGATAGTTGTGAGTCTTTAATTTTCCTAGTCTATTTTCTGTTTCAAATAAAACTTCTTGCTCTTGTCCATTTAATACAAAATTAAGGATTCCCTTGTAGTCGTCCAAGTGAAGTTGCAGCTTTTCTATTCCTAATTTGTTTTCATCAAAAGCAAACTCTAAATCATTTATTTGATGTCCAAGTGTATGAGAATCTAAGTAAGACATAAATTCGAAACTGGATAAGTCCCTTGCAGATAGGGCTGTTCTTGTTCGTGCTATATTATCTAGACTTCCTCTTAGTTTGTTTTTACTATCACTTGTTTCTTTTTGACTTATGTAAGGATAGATATGTAAAAAGAAGGAATCATATATATCTTTAATACCACTCGGATTGCTTAGTGTATCCGCCATAGTAACTAGAATAAAATCTTCTTCTGGTAAACACACTGCTAACTGTCCACCAATTCCATAGAAGGAAAAACCACCATTTCTAGTTTGCCAAATCTGATATCCATAGCCTAACTGTTCATCAAGATAGGGCTGTAATATGGTATCCACTTGATTACTGGTGGCTTCATATATATAGTCACTAGGCACAAGCTGTTTTCCCTTATATATCCCTTTATCCAATAATAACCTTGCTACTTTTAAAAGATCCCTTAGGCTACACATTAAACCTGAACCGCCTTGAGATATTCCGTAAGGGTCTTTTAT
>CAZOSE010000003.1:0-5399 GCA_964582385.1 uncultured Lachnospiraceae bacterium | reverse complement strand
TATAAGCTTCTTTGGAGAACCCAATTTCATCCAAACACTTTATTCTTAAAAAATCTAATAGATCCATATCTGATATTCTTTCAACTAGCGCTGTCAGTACATGGCTAGCCGATGTATCATATGCAAATACAGTTCCAGGCCTATGGGAAGGTTCCACATGAAAAAACGATTCTACCCAATCACCTTCATAGCTTTTATATGTAGTTGAGCCATGGGGGCTTGTCATAGAAAGCATATCTTTTATTGTAGTTGCACCAATGTATGGATGAACACCTTCTTTAGGTAACTTGTCAGGAAAGTACTTACATATTGGGTCTTCTAATGCAATTTTTCCTTCACCTATCAAAATGCCTATAGCAATTGAAACAAAGCTTTTTCCAACAGAATACATACGATGGAGGAAGTCTTCTTCAAAAGGCTTATAATATACCTCTGCTAATAAATCATATTTATGAAGTAGGGCAAATCCATGTAGATTTACCCTATCTTCTTCTAGTTGATTCATGAAATCTATAATCCCTTTTTCAGGAATTATAGATTTCATAGAATTATCTTTTTTAAATTTGTATCCCATCTAGGCCTCCGTAAGAATAAGAACCCAGTCCGTGAAACCTCCTTTAGATTTAGGTGATTCAAATTCTTGTTTTTCACTTAAATCAACAGTGCCTAGTGATTCAATACTTCCGTCTTCAGGATTAAGGAAACTTGCTTTAGCCGTCTTCCATGGGAATTTTGCCGGGTCAATGGCAAATGTTCTTCCAGTATAATTATAAAATAGAACATGGTCTGGAGTTGCAAATACACTAATTCGTTCATGCTTGTCATAGTTTTCCTCTGACTTTGCTAGTAAATGTCTTGCTTGTGAACCATTTTGGTAGTCTATGGATTCCATAAGTTCTCTTAGGTATCTCATCTGCTTTCCACCTGGTGCATCTAGACCATCTCTCCAATCAGTTCTGGCTCCATAAGCACCTGGCTCATCACTTGTAACATAAAACTGCATTACTGAGTTGTGCCCATAAGTATGTCCAAAAGCACCTTCAAATACTGCCCAATAAGCATAGCGTCTTACATGATGATCTTTCCAAAGAGGCTGTGTAGTATCGTGTAGTCCTTGAGGAACCTCTTCATAAGATGGTTCTGCATCTATAGTCGGTCTATGGGGAATTGTTTTGTAGTCATACTCAACATATCTCCAGTTATCTTCTCCATAAAAATATTCTGTTTTTGAATTATCATCTTCTAATCCAAGAGAAGCCTGGTCATATCTGCGGTGTCCTGATTGGAACATATGAAAATCTAACCACTCGGATTCAACAAACCACTGGGTAGATGAAGTTCTTCCGAAAGGATGATAGGTAACTAAAAAGTCAGGACAATGATTTCTTAAGATACTTCCCAATAAATTAAAGCCTTCTAGACCCTCATCTCCTCTAGCATCTCCTCCTACTACCCAAATAAGATTTGGCCTGTCCTTATATCTTTCACCAAGGAAATTTGCGTATCTTTCAATTTCTTCTATAGACAACTTTTTGGCTGTTACTACAGAGCCCCAAGTAGGAAGAATAGCCATATATATTCCATTTTCCTCTGCAAATGTAAGAGTCTTATCTACTTTTTCCCAAAAACTTTCTACATTTATATTATCAGTTGATCTATGAAGTAACGTTGCTTGTATAACATTATATCCTTGTTCTTTACGAGCTAAGAGATATTCTTTAATCTCATCAAAGTTAAGGTGTTCAAATAATAGCCAGGCAGTATCACCAAGCCAGAAAAAAGGTTCAGAGCCATTTACTAGGTAACGATTGTTTTCAGCGACTTTAAGTTTTCCCGCTAACCACGGTTGTTTGTTCGTCATATTGCTTACCTCCATTTAATAAAGTTAATTATATTTAAAACCATCTACAGTATCATCTTTGTCAATAACATCTCCACTACTATTTAACACTTGCACATTACGAAACACAACATTTTTGGCATGTCTCATATACACTCCAGCCCCCTGCATAGGTTCCATGTCATCAAGCATAGCTGGATGTCCCGGTTCGCTATCTTCTTTCATTTTGATAATGCAGTCTGATATCATTACATTTTCAATAGGCATCTCAGGTAGACCATAGAAAAACCCTGCCGCTGCTGTAGCATTATTTACCTGCACATTGTTTATATTAATATCTGTAATTTGAGGAGTGTTATCATTTACAGCCTGAGCTGTTTTTTCTTTATATTCTGTTCCCTCGGCACCACACTTATAATACATATTGAAGGTAAAAGGGCAAAGTACATTATCCATTATAATATTACTTATTTGAATACGTTCAGACTTTCCTCCTCTACCCCTGCGGGTTTTAAGACGTATACCCCTATCAGTATCTTGGAAGATACAGTTTGAAACAGTTACATTTCTAACAGTTCCACTCATCTCACTTCCTATAACGATGGCACCATGTCCATGAACCATATTACAATTAACAATTGTTATATTTTCACAAGGAGCCTTATTAGGCGTTTCTTCTGTTCCTGCCTTTATTGCAATACAGTCATCTCCTACGTCAATAAGACAATCTGCTATACGTACGTTGTTTGAACTATTTGGATTAATACCATCTGTGTTGGGGGAAATCTTAGGATTTCTAATAGTGACTCCCCTTACTTCTACATCACTACAGTATAGAGGATGTATTGTCCATGCTGGTGAGTTAATTAGTGTAATATCAAGCACTTTAACCCGATTACAGTTTTCAAAGCTAACCAATAAAGGTCTTGAATGTTCTAGCTTTCCTTGTCTTGCCCACCAGAATTCACCTTGACCATTAAGTGTACCTTGTCCTGCTACAGTTACGTTAGTAGCATCCTTTGCATAAATAAATGGCATGTACATCTTAACAGGTCTTCCCTCATACTCTGTATCAACAACCTGGTAGCCTTCGGTTCTTTGGAAAAACAACAAGCTTGCGCCAGCTTCTAGATACAAGGTTATATTACTTTCTAGTTTTATAGAATATGTATGATATTCTCCTGCTGGTATATAAAGGGTTCCTCCTCCACCATCTACTAAGTCTGCTATAGCCTTACTAATTGCATCTGTCCAACCTCTAGTCTCAGAATATAGACTTTTATATTCTTTTATACTAATCATATTATATAGCCTCCAATTAGATTTTCTTACAAATGTTTTATTTATAAATTAATTTCTTTCTTCTATGTAATAAAACTTTAGTGCACTACTCATAACTTGTGCAGTAATCCAAGATGGATTCCATACCTGCATCCCACCACGATACTTCTTTGTATGCTTCAAAATACTAGGATAACTTGATTGAAAATAATTTGTATTATAGTAGTGTTCACCTTGTTCTCCAATAACACTATATCCCCATTCTCCAGCTTCTGTTGAGATACCATATGTCATTGCATTACTAATATGATTTGCCATATCAATAAGCCTAGTATTATTACTTAACTTACCAAACTCATATAATTCATAGGTTGGAAAGAACACATCTAGGTGGTGGTTTTGAACACTTACTCCAGGCCACCCTGTTGTTTTAAATGACTTTATATCACATATTGAGCCAGGATTAAATCCTGTTTCCCAGAAAAACACAAAGGTTAAAATCCAGTCTGCAGCTATTTCAGCCCAAACTTTAAATTTATCCATCTTAGTTATTTCATATATTTTCGCTGCTGCCACAAAAAAGTAAAGTCCAGCTTCTTTATCTTCACATTTAGCATCCATAGTTGATCTTGCAAAAGGTATATCAAAAGTTTCCATGTGTATCTTAGCATATACTTCGTACTTTTCTTTAGCATACTCTATATACTCACTTTTATTAAAGTATTCAAAAGCTTTAGCTAAAGTAACTACACAAGGCATACCTGCCGCACTACTATCATGATTTAATATTTGGCCATCTTCTTGCCATTCTAAAGGATATAAACCATCCTTTGTTTGATATTTACTATCCATCAAGAATTCACAAGCTCGCTTTATAGCATCTTCCCACTTAGTTGGAACTAAAATCTTATGCTGGCGTAGCAATAGCATAAGATCAATTAAATCTGATAAACTCTCACCTTGTATCCTAGAAGGTATTCCTGCATTGGGGTTTTGCCATTCTCCCCGCCAACTATCTTCTTCAACTACATAGTATCCTCTGTACATTCCATCTATCTTGCCTTGTCCATTGTTTACAAAGAAATCTGCTACTTCCATTCCTCTTTCTAAGCGAAAGCTTTCTTCTGTTTTAAGTCCTAGCATAATTTCACACCAAGCTAGCTTAATACATTGTCCAGTCCAGCCGTATAGAAAATACTCAGGTCTTGCTGATACATTGCCAAATTCGTTAGCTGCTCCAAAAGTTAAATAACCTATGGATTTATCATCTTGGTAGAACCTACTATCTAGTACATTCTTTTTATAATCTATTACTTCTTTAAGGGTGTGTACTCCCCTAGTCTTAGGTTGTAATATACGATATCCTAGGTCTACTATGTTACGAAAAGCCTTACCTTCTTCCTCCATTTGGCCCCAAGACAAGGAGTAATCTTTTCTTAAGACTTCATTTACCTGTAAGTCTCTATATCCTTTCATATAGGATAGGGGTGTACATTGTCCTCCGTACATAACATCCTTCATTCCATTAAACATTAAAGGACCACTTAAGGACATAATTCTCTCACCCTCTAGTTCCTTAATAACACCTAAAGACCAGTATTCATCTTCATAGCCTTTATCAACTTCTGGTATTGATAATAGGGTAATATATGAATGTGCCCCTTCTTGTTTCCACTCTATATTCACCGCAGGGATTGGTAGTCTGTGTTCTTCTACAATAGTTCCTTCCCCTGAAATGTTTCCTATATGAGGAACAATTCTATCTGGATCTGCCGAAGGATTATCATTGTAAATTAGGTGGGGAATAGTAACCTTATTTTTACCACGTCCACATACTGGAAGTGTTAAGCCTCCAGTAAATTGTTTAATGATTTCATTCCCTATGTTCTCATATTCTAGGGATAGTTTTAGCTCATCTTGTTCTATGTAGAAACCTATCATTAGCTGAATAGACATAGATTTATATCTTAAGTACATTCCATCCTTAGTTTCTTTTGATTCTACTAATATCCAATCACATGACTTATACTCCCAAGGAAGTGACAAGGAATACCAAATTAAATCTTCTATTTTATTTTCATAAATTAAGGTTTTTCCTGTGTATAATTGTAATACTTCATTTTCAATAATAACTCTATTATTTTGGTACTTTAACAACATTATTATTCTCCTATATTATTATGCTAGCAATTATCATTCTGCAAATTTTATAGCATAATCAATGGCATTTTCTAAACTAAGTTCAATTGCTTGTCCTGTTCCTGCTTGATCATATGCT
>CAZOSE010000002.1:12352-29782 GCA_964582385.1 uncultured Lachnospiraceae bacterium | reverse complement strand
ATATACTGTTCAAGAGCTACTTGGGCAAGCCTTATCTAAGATAACTTTACAGCCTCGAGTTATCATCTCTATTAGAAGTACTTACTTACTACTCTCTATCGCTACATTTTTATATTATACTAATTTTATGCAAACATTTCTTTTCTGTCAAGAGCAAATTTTAAATTATCCTTACAAGATGGTCTTACAAGTCAAGACCAACACTTTTTAAATACTCATTTACTTCAAACTTACTCTCTGGTGACTTCTTAACAAGTTCCTTAAGTTCTTTTAACTTAGACTGAACAAGCTCATCCCTTGCTTCTATTTCTTGGTTTAAGTTCTGCCTTCTAGTTTTTAAATTGTGCCTTACTTCTTCCATTTCCTTTTCATCCACCAAAGCAACTGCTTGATGAGTCCATATTTTGGCTTCTAATATATTATTATCTACTAGAATACCCTCTAACTCATTAGCATATGAATCAAGATTACCTGTGCTTTTTCTGTATTTACTTTCCTTTTCCTCTTCTTCTAAATACCGCTTCCAATTATTTTCTAATTCTACATAGTTATTAACCTTATATTTTCTATAGGAATAGTCTAGACCGGTTTTTGCATTTATATATTTAATTTTTTCTCTGTTTAGAAGTCTTATTATCCTTTTTATTTTTGGCAAAAGAACTTTAATCTTTCTACCACTCCTAAAAAGAGTAACTATCATATAAAATGATAAAAGTGTGGTAATACCAATTATTACCAGCATAGGTGTTTTGATATCTACACCTCTTATCTTTGTTGTGAACAACAATAAAGCAAGAATAACTATTAGCCAAACAAAAGTTACCTTTGCTAGCCAACTTATGTATTTTTGCTTATTAGCTATAGTTTCTTTTTCCATTAACAAGGAGTCCTTTTCACTTTCTTCCTTATCCAAGTTAGCTTTTATTAGCTTGTAATAATACTCGTCTTCTTTCATCTTTTGGATTATATTTGTCATCTGGCCTTCATTTTCTAAAAACACCTTATACTGGGCATTTGTTAGCCTTTTAGCCATTTCATTATAATCTGTTCTTTCCTTTGTTAATTCATGTATATCATTGGCTAAACTATTAACCCTCTGTCTTTCTTCTGGCATCATCTTGTCTATCTTTTGTATATCTGTTAAATATGATGTTAATATCTTATATTCAACTTTTGATTCTTCTTGTTTTCTTTCTTCTTCAATTATTTCATCATAAACTTGTTCTATATAATCTTTTGTGTCTTCTAACATTTCTAAATTGCTGTTTTGATCTCTTTTAATATCTTGATTAGATGAGGTTCCTTTATCACTAAAAGAACTTGATTTACCAAATATACTCATTTGTGCACCTTCTATATTGTTTTTCTATATCTTTACTTATATGTAACGCTCTGTCTGTAAAGGTTTGCTTATCTGTCTCTAGCAAGTCCCTAAGTTCCAATACCTTTTTATATTGTTTACTGTTTTCATAATCATCTAAATACTTTGCATATTCCTCTAATAACTTTGATATAAAATCTCTTTCTATTCCATAGCTAACTACTTCTTCTTCAAACATATCCTCTTGATTAGAAAGTTTAAGAGACATCAAATATTGTTTTAAAGACTCTTTTTCCTGGCTACCTTCATATGCATGTTTGAAAAATATGCTAGCTTCTTTAATTCCAACTGTATAACTCTTGGCAATTCCAAGGTTATGAAGTATTTGTGCATATTCTGCTGCTGATAAATCTGCTGCCATATCTCCATCTATTAAACTTTCATAGTAGGCCTCTGCTTTGCTATAATTATTACCAACCAAAAAACTATTTGCTTTCTTTAATCTTCTTTGTATTAATGGCAAGCTTTCTAATTCTCCAATTGTTTGTATTATCTTTCTTTTCTCCAAACTGGTAAAATAATTACAACTATTTATAATGCTTTGTATTATAGCTTTATTACTTGCACGTTCTTTCTTTAACTGGTAAAGCTTACTTGCTAGTTCTTCCATCTCTAGCTGTTCTTTTATCCAGTCAATTAATGTGGTGGTTAGTTCTAGTTCAATTATTATATCAAGATTGCCCTCAATATAGAAGTTTAATTCTTCAATAGAGTAAATATTAATATCTCCAATACTCATATAATATGGCCTTTTTGCATAAGAACCCTTACAAAGAATTAATTTACCCATTGACCAACACCTCTTTTTCCCATATTTTATCTATGGCAGGATACATTTGACCAAAACCCTTATCCTTAATTTGTAACTTGAATCTTGACTTGCTTATTAATATAGGGGAAACTTCGATTCTACTTGTTTTGTTAGGACGTTTTGGTAAATCCTCCAAGACAATTCTATCTTCTAGAATAACAAGGCCCCGTTTATTTCTTACCTTATATTTTACCTGATCTTCATCATCTAAAATTAGCCCTACACTTTTTGGAACTTCATAGATTGAACTGCCTAAACTTGCAATATACATATCCTTTTCTATGTCATTGTCATTTATAGTGATTGAAAGGCTATAATGAATGGTATCATCTACAAGAAAAACCAAACCATCTAATGTATCCCTCCCTGCAAGATGTGCTGCCCAGTAACATGCTCCTTTACAGTAAAGATTTTGTCCAATAAAAACCCTTCTACCTTTACTTATTTTCTTAATTGTATTAATAGGGATTCCATCTATAAAACCTTCCCCTGTAAAATATATTGCAGAAACAATCTGCATATATAAGGCATCATTCAAAACTCTTTCCAATATATAATCAAAATTGCCTAGAGAAGCAATACTCTCAAAGTCACTATACTTTATTGAATCATTATAATTCTTCTTTTTTATCTGTGCTATGTGTGGCACTTGCCTTCTTTCTATAGACATCTGAAGGTAGTCAAAACTCTTCTTACCAAAGTCAAACAAGGCAACATCATTCATCCATATTCCCTTTTCTTGGCTAAGTACATATGCTAAATAGCTACTTGAATAACTTTGAATACAAACCCTGTCCCTAGTAAGTCCAAGATTTTCTAAAGCCTTATATAAACCATTAATAATAAGTGGATCCGGATTGTCTACAGTCACTACCATTTGTTTTATAGTCTTGTCAGGCCACTTTAATTTTACTTCCATAAGAATCTTATAAATATATCTTTCAAGCAAATATATGGGTTCATAAAGTGAATCATATATCTTAATACTGCTCGCTTCTTTAGCCTTATCTAGTAAGTTAGTGGCAACATGCGCTTCCTTATCTTTGACCATTTTTAAAGCATCTTTGCCATAAACCCATTGCTTTAAGCTAGTAGAAAGGCCTACTACTGTAGGAATCAAGAATTCTTCCTTGTCTTTATCTAATAACATAGAAGTAGGTTCATCTGATAGATTGAGAGCATAACTTAACTGGGAGTATTCATTTCCCAAGTCTAAACCAATTAAGAGTTCTCTACCATTCATTTTAATTCCTCCCATCTATATTTAAGTGTTGTATTTTGCGGATTACAAGGGTTTAAATACTTTGCCGGTAATATATTCGGTCCTACGTATATTGTTATAGGTGTCTATAAATGTCTTTCCATCTTTACTATCTCTTGCTAGCTTCATAAAATTAATTTGGTTGTATAAATTATCATCATTTATTTCCATGTCCTGACCAAGTTCTAAGGTCTTTTCTTCACTTGTAGTAACGTTTCCTTGAGAATCCACTACACTAATAGAATATTTAACTTTTTCACCATAAAATAATAGAAATGTCTTGATGAAAATTCCTGCAAAACTGTGTTCTAAAACTTCTTTAGTATATTCTTCGTCCTTTAAGGATTCATCCTCACCTATATACCTATAAGTAATAGACACTTGACTATTAGCTTGGGCCTTTACTTCTACAAATGTTTTATGGACAAATTTATGGGCTAATACTAGGTAATTCTTAAAGCTTTTAAAGAAGGGTAGAACTATTCCTCTTTTTATGTATTCATTTAAGAATCTGTATGCAAACTTAATCTGGTCTTCATCCATTCCTTCTTGATTAGAATAATACTTCAACAAAGCAAGGATACAGTAATCATTTTGCTCGGTCTTTACTAATGCTTCCATTGACTTGAAAAATCCTTGGTCTATAGAATGGTCTCTAACTAAGTATTCATAAGCCTGGTAATTTAGAAATGACTTGGCAAGAGGTGAACTAATACCATTTCTAGTAAAGCTTTGATAAACCCTATAACTATCTATTTCTCTACTTTCAGTAAAGAGAACTTGTGTAAGAATCTTTGCCTCTAGATCTTTAACCTCTAGATTGTAACTTAAGGCTACCTCCCATAATTTAAATAAGTCCTTACAGGTGGCTAAGTAACCTTTTAACAAGTAATTTATGGTATAAACATTATGCTTACCACTTAATAAGCAGTAATAAGACATCATAAGTAAGGTCTCTTCTTTATCATGGCCATCTCTAATAAGGCCAGAACATAAATCATAAAGCTTTTCCTTGTCAAGCTTATCAAATCCATACCTTTTAATTTCATCAAATGCTCTATTATAAAACTTTCTATCTATTAATAGCTCAATAAACTTATGCTTACTTTTTGATTTGGCTGGCATATAATCTAGCATTTGTAAATACTTATCAAGATCAACAAAGTTTGATCTTGTGTAATAATAATAAATAATAGATAAAAGATTCTTATCATAAAACTCCCTTGATATACCTGGTAGTTCTATAAGCTTTTGTCTTGCTTCTAGAGATTTCTTATCATAGGTTTGATCTTCTATTCCATTATAGGCTGTATAAATAATAGATTCAGGACTTTCATCATTAATCTCTAGTTGTAAGATTTCACTTTTTGCTAGGTCTATTATTTTACTTGTTTTATGATCAATTGTACTGTAATAAAGATTATCTTTATTATCTATAAAAAATATCTCTGCTTCATCATTATATAAATTTATTTGAGCCTTGCCTTTGTTTAAAGGAATATATGTTTCTTTTTCAATTTCCTTATATGCTATGAATATCCCTTTAATGTTAGGATTATCGCACTCTAGGTCATATCTAAAAACTACATTCCATAGGAGACTCTTTTGGTCTGTAAGAATATTACCATTCTTTATAATTTCTTTATACACCAGGGCCAAATGTTTATTAATACGTCCTACTTTTAATTGTTCATAGGAAAACTTTTCTATGTTTTCCAAGTAAGTTTTGTAAACTTCTGGTATTTCACTCTTATGTCTAATGACATAGTCATATAAATAAGACCTCCTATGTACATTTAGAGTGTTGCTATAAGAAAAATAATAAAGTAAGTTATGGGGGAGTATTTGCTCAAGTTCTTCGTCAATAGAATGCATAAAGTACTCATATAGCTCAGCAATTCTTAGATTTGCTAATACACCATACTTATACCACTTAAAGTAGTCATTAGACCTTTTATTACCCTTAATTAATAAGCTACATATCGCATTTAAGATATCTATAGATTCCATTTGTTCATAAATAATAGTTAATATTTTAAATACTAGTTTATTATAATTCTTGGTCTTGCCAGCTAAATATACAAACTGATATGCAAGCTCTTTAGAAATATTATTATACTTTATTCCAAAATTAATAATTTGAATTTCAAATTGATCTAAGCTTGTTAAATAGCTTGGGTTTTCATTAAATATTTTAAGGGCTTCAAAGTATATGTATGGGCTTTTTATTCCATTTGAAAAATGATAGCTTGCCTCAAATAGCACCTTCTTCTGGTCTTCTAAATATGTAGAATTCAAATATATTAAACTTAAAAATGTATTTGACTCGTTCCTACCCTGTCCAAAATAATACTTTTCTATAGTACTTTTTCTTTCCTTTGCCTCATTCCCACTAGAATATAAGGTCATAAGGGCCATATACGCCCAGTACAATTCAGGGTTATCACTCTTCCACTTATTAGACTTAGGTCTAATCTTATCTAATAACTTTTTACCTTTATCTTCTTCATTATTTAGTATCAATAATTGAATATAAAACATGTCATAATAATCGGTAACTGAAGAGTCTGCTATCTTTGCTGATATTTGTTTTATACTAGCTAATAAGTCTTCTACACCAGTAATATACTTTTGGCTTGAAATATTTTTGAAGCGGTAGTCTAAGTATAATTTACTTAGATTTATTTTATTAAACTTAAGCTCTAGACTTACTCTCTTGTTTTCTGCTTTGTCATCGTGGGCCACAGCCATTACTTTAATTACTAAAGTTTCAGATGTAGTCTTTAAATAAATCCTTCCATAATTGTTACCCTTATGCATTTTTTCAGGCAAAATTATAAATTCTAAAAAATAGCTATTACCTATAAATGATTCATTAGTAATATTGCTCTTATTAATAAATATAAATGGTGCATCTGTAGAGATATCAATCTCAACATATCCCCAAGTTGCTTTTGTTATCAAAACTTTATCTGCAATAGATTCTTTATCAATGTCATAAAAAAACTCATTCTGATTAATACTAAGCCTAACAGTTGACTTTTGTTGGGAAGCAACTAGAAATTCCTCTAGTGCATGATTTGA
This sequence comes from uncultured Lachnospiraceae bacterium, assembly GCA_964582385.1. Classification (GTDB taxonomy): domain Bacteria; phylum Bacillota; class Clostridia; order Lachnospirales; family Lachnospiraceae; genus JAAYRG01. The sequence goes on along the minus strand of CAZOSE010000002.1, from coordinate 23,245 downwards.
AGACTTACTTCTTAGTAACTGCTTTCTAATGGAGGCATAATTATCATCATTAGACAATATATAAGATGGAAACTCGTGGGAAGTAAAAATATCAGTTGCTTGATGCCAATTATACCTTGCTAAGTATGTAAACCTAGTTAAATCCATAACCTTACCCATTTTACTGTTAAAATAGGGCCTTACTATTTTGATATTTATATTAACTATATATTCTCCACAATCAGAAATTACTTTTATATACTCCTTAAAGCTATCATTAACTTCCAAATAGGAGGCATCAAATTCAAAGTCTATAGCTGTTTTACCACCAAAGAATTCTTTTGTTTTTAACCCAAGTAATGGACATGAAGACTCTATAACACCCTTAACTATGGCGTTTTTATCACCTGAGATTGTAAAGAATCCCTCATAAATACTACCAGTACAAATACTAAGTTCAATACTTGTTTCTGATAAAACTAATTTGGGATTTTCATAGATAAAATCTCCTTTATAGAATTTGGCAACCTTTTCTTTCAAATGAACCACCTCAAACTAGGATAGATTTCTTGTATATGATACTTTGAATTATAATAACTAAGGAATACAACAAATTATAAATTATAATTAGAACTAATAACCGACAATATATACTTGCTATAATTACAAACCTATCTTAAAATACATAATTATGGATATGTGGCAATAACTTAATGTATAATTATGATAATTATAACACTAATTGGCATCTTTAAGCAATATAAGAAGCGCTTTAAGTGTCTAGTTTTGTCATTTGAACGAACTAGAGATTTTTTTACGGAAAGGATGATAATATGTCAGACATAAAGAAGCAATTTCATGGCAGTGATTTAGAAAGTGTAGAAAAGGTTTATGGCATCAAAAAAGAAAACCTAGTCAATTTTGCAGCCAACGTCAATCCATTAGGAGTCTCTCCTAAACTTCGCACATCACTGGCTGATAGTATAAATGTAATTGAAAGCTACCCTGACAGGGAATATTCTGCTCTTAGAAAGTCTATAGCAAGCTATGCCAATATTAAAGTAGACAATGTATTTGTTGGAAACGGCTCTACTGAGCTGATTTCAATAATTATACAAATTAAAAAGCCTAAAAAGGCTTGCATTATAGGTCCAACTTATTCTGAATATGAAAGGGAAATTACAATTGGAGGAGGTAGGTGCCAATACTTTCCCCTAAAAAGTAAGGACTTATTTAAATTAGATGTTGATGAGCTAGCACACTTTTTAACTCCTGACTTTGATATGCTGGTAATATGTAATCCTAATAATCCAACTTCTACAGCTATTAACACATCAGATATGCGAAAGATACTAGATGTATGCAAAGAAAAGGATATACTTTGTATGGTAGATGAAACATATGTTGAATTTGTAGATGATTTAGATGATATAACATCTGTTTCCCTTACTGAATATTATAATAATCTTATAGTTCTTAGGGGAATATCTAAGTTTTTTGCTGCTCCTGGCCTTAGACTAGGCTATGGTATATGTGGCAACAAAGACTTAATTGAAGCAATAAATAGCAAGAAGAATCCTTGGTCTATTAATTCTCTAGCAGCAGTTGCAGGAGAAATTATGTTTGAAGACACACAGTATATCAGTGATACTAGAAGGTTAATTAAAAACGAAAGAGAGAGAATATTTAAAACACTATCTACATCAAAAGTTCTAGAGCTGTATGAACCAAGTGCTAATTTTATCTTAATCCAGATAAAAAAACATGGACTTACTTCTACAGAAGTTTTTGAAAGGGCCGTTAAAAAAGGCTTTATGATAAGGGACTGTTCTACTTTTCCATTCCTTGATGATAAGTTTATTAGGTTTTGTTTTATGGATCCTCAAAGCAATACCAGGCTTGTGGAGTTTTTGTTGACCTTATAATATCTGATAAACAGTAATAAACCCCTAATAGTAATATATCTTAATTATGATATATCTTAATAGTGATATTCCCAAAAAAGATAAAGGCTTAATTAGTAAAATAGAAATATACTAATTAAGCCTTTATATATATAATTTTTATCTATTTCACATAATCAGATGTCTCAAATAGATCTTTATGATCATATCTTTTATTGATTTCATCTTGGAAATTATCTGCTTCAATTTCTACAATAGAAACTGATACTGTATCAGCTGGATATTTTAGTTCATTAACAAGAACTCTTTTTATATCCTTAGCCATAGCCTTTTTAGTTTCTTCATCCCTTCCAGGATATAGACTTACTCCTATATGCGGCATACGTATAACTCCTTTCCAAATAATTAATACCTACTTGGCCTATTCTATTAGATACTTAAATGTTGAAGATTAATAATATATATTTATGAAATCTTCATTTTCAAAGAATTCTACTTCTTTAGCACCTTCTAGTTTTTTATAATCTTCTTCACTAAGATTAACCATAGGAATAATCTTATTATAAAAGTGTTTGGCAATTAAAGGACCTGTTAATATAACAGGATCACTTCTTAAGTTTATCATAGCTGCTGGTTCAACACCTACACGAAGCATTTCTAGTATAACTAATCCTGCTCCACTGCTTCCTCTTCCAAAAGGAAATGCGAAAGCCTTACCTGCCATATTTTCACCATATTTTGAATGTCTATTATCTCTTATTTCCCCTGTTGCTTGATCAGCACCACCCCAAAAGGAAAAGGAATCATCAGAAAACAGTAATTCTACTCGTAAGTTACCTGATACTGCTGCCTTACATGGTACTCTTATCATTTTCTCCATGGTCTTACCTCCTTAACAATTTTACCTACAACTGCAGTTTCAACACACTCTCTTAAGTTTCCATATACTGGTTGAATGTCTCTCATACTGAAACAATAAGTATTCATTTTACCTGAATTTGACATTATGGAACTTGTCCCTAATTTTTGTGAATTATATTCTAAAATACATCCATCGCTGTAAATTTGAACACCAAGATTAATAAGTCTTTCATATAGCCCACTATCTTTTAAGCGATCAACAGTTGATCTACTAGCAATAATCCATAATTCAGTTTCATCGCTAACTTTTCTACCATCTAATAGCTCCTCTAACTCTGCACACTCAAAATATGAGAAATGTGGACATCCTAGTAATACTATATCAACATTATCATTTTCTTTTAGATCATAATTAGATAGTTGTTTTTCAGCTTCTTCTAAATCAGAAATATGTATTTCAACAACTTCTTCTGGTTCTTTTCCACCAAAAGCCATTTCTAATGTTGCAGCCTCAGGTGTTACACCAATCATATGGAATAATGCAATACCACCAGAAGATGCAGCTGTTGCGCTAAATTGCTTCAAGTTATCGTTTTTGATATTCTTTGGCATTCCATCTATTGCCCAAATTCTATCTCCAACTATTGAACCATATGCATATGAAATTAGGTTATAAATACCTTCATCTTCAAAGTATTCGGGCTTAATATCATCACCTAATTTAACTAGTCCTTGAGCATATCGATTTTCAGTAACATGTAAACCGTAATATGGTGCTCTACCTGCTATACCACATAATAATTCTAGTGGTCCAGCATAGCGGTTTGTTCTTGCCCCAATAATTGAGTTAACATAGCAAATAACGTTGGATTCAGCATATGCAACCTGCTGGCCAAAAGAAGGTTGGAACCCTGCTTGGTAAGGTGCACAAGTCCATGTTGGAATTGCTCCCATTTTAATATGGGATGCTTCTATTCTTCTTGTAGCACTCATAACTTCCACATCATGTTTTTGACGATCCCATTTGTTCATATCACATGCAACAGCATTTGTTGTAGTTGGAACAGAAAATTTAGCACCTGAATCAGCTAATAACTCTGCAAAAGCAACTTGTGCTTCACCTGCATATACAGTACTATCATCATGACAACTAACAATTTCTACAAGCCCATCAACATCATAAAACTTTCCAAGATCATAGATTACTTGCATTGCCTTTTGTTTCATTTCACCATGCTCACCATCAAGCATGGCTTTTTCATAATCTGTTAAATTCATATTAACCTCCTATAAATACATTATTATTAAATTATTCTTCAACATCTAGAGTTACAGCTGCTGCTGTTAACTGTAGATCACGAATTGCTTGATTTTCCTTTAATACTTTAAATGATGCAAACCAAGATAGTATCATTATAAACGATAATGGGAATCCAACTAATGTAAACAATCCTTTTACTGAATTAATACCGCCTGATGCAACAAGTAAGAATGAAACTGTCGATACAAGTATTCCAAATAATATTTTAAGATGTTTTGGTGCTTCATCATTTACTGTAAGTCCATTTGTTGCTACTGTACCAAGTACTGCAAACATTGGATCAGCCATTGTAATAAAGGATCCAAATATCGAAACTAGGAAAACTACTATTAAAACTTTACCCAAAGGCATTGCTCCAAGTATTTGGAATATAGTTGCTTCCATTCCTAACTCTCCTACAGCACCAACAACATCAACTGCACCACTATATTGTAAACTAATTGTTTGTCCACCAAATACAGCAATCCATAACCAGCAGAAAAGTGAAGGAACTACCACGTTTACTCCAACAAATTGTTTAATGGTTCTTCCTTTTGCAAGTCTACTTAGGAACATTCCAATAACAGGTGCATATACGATGAATGAAGCCCAATACTGAACAATCCAGTCAGCGTACCATGAATCATCTGGAGCCATCGTATTCATTATTGTAGTTTTTTGACCAAAATTATCAATAATATTACCAACTGATTCTATACCTATTTTTGTCATAAAGTTAGTATCACCAAATATAAACACATAAATTAAAAGTCCCATAAAGATTTTTATTGTAAAACCAGATATTTTTTGTAGTCCATCAGAAAGTCCTGCAATACTAGAAATAATTGATATAGCTGCTATAATTACCGCAACCACAAACCATATTACAGGTCCTGGTTGAATACCAAATACTGACTGTACCCCTGCACCAATCTGTAGTAATCCAACGCCCATTGAGTTTGCAACTGCTCCGGCTAGACAAAAAATTACAAATGCATGAATAGTTGTCTCAAGCCACTTTATTTTTCTTCCAAACACTGTCTCTATAATAGATCCAAATGAAAGTTCCTTCTTTTTATTATATACTAATAATGCAAATCCAATTGCACAAAGACTGTACATTGCGTATTGAATAAATGACCAGTTCCACATAGCCTGTGATACTGCAAAAATTGCAGCTTCTCTTGATAATGGTTCAACTCCTGCTGCTGCAGGTGGTCCAGAAAAATGGAATATTGGTTCACCCATTGCCCAAAACAGTAACCCTGTTCCAATTCCACCGCAAATTGCCATTGAAATCCAGTTAAATGTTTTAAATTCTGGTTTTGCATCAGGCCCACCAATAACGGTATCACCATGACGCATTAACAATACTATAATTGCTAGAATTAATGATATTACTGAAAGAAGATTAAAATACCAACCCCAATTACTGGCCATTGAATAAAGTGTATTTGTTAGGAATTCTCCTACTTGTTGTTGAAATAAAACTCCTGCTATTATAAAAACCACTAGAACTAAAGCACCAACTAAAAAGGCAGGCTTATTAACTGTAATATTTTTTTTGTTATTTTCCATAATAACTCCTTCTCGTTAATTTGATAATTTTTAGATATTAATTTGCTAAATAGCTTTTAATTAAGTTGTAAAACTATCTCCTTTCTTTAGGTATTTAATTTATTACTTAATAAATTCTTATTTGATACTTACTTCCTTTTTTAGCTTACCAAAAGAATAGTCTAAGTCTATTGATGCACATACAGTATCTTTGTCTGTCTCTTCTGCTATATTCTGTACTTTACTAATATCATTTTTACTAGATATACATATTAAAGTGTTGTTTTCCTCACTTTTATTATCGATAATCTTACAGTTTATTGAAGACTTAAGTTTTTCTCCAATTTCATTTGCCTTGTCCGTTACTATTACAGACAAACTATCAACTTTAAATCCGTACATAACTTTATTTATTACCACTACACAAATATAAAGATCAATAATTGAGTATAAAAGTAAATCCCAATTTTTTAGTAATAAAGATCCTACAATTATAATAATAAAGTCACCTATTAATAATATATTTCCCATGGGAATATGTGGATTTTTTTTTAAAATAAGCCTTCCTATTACAGTTGTGCCTCCGGTAGTTCCACCAGCATCTAATATCAGTCCAAGTCCAATACCCATAAGTACTCCTCCAAATATTGAAGCAAGTAGTACATCCTGTGTAAAAGGTTCCATAAAGGCAAATAGATCCATGAATACTGATGTCAGCAAAACTGTGAGTCCTGTATAAACCAGAAGTTTCTTGCCTAAAACTATAGTTCCTATAAGCACCAGTGGAATGTTGATTATTAGATTTAGTGCACCTATAGGAAATCCTGTGAGAGCTTTAACAACAACTCCAATGCCAGTAACGCTACCTGGTATAATTTGAACTGGATCTATGAACAAAACCACAGACAACGCATAAATCACACAACCAATTACAATCTTTAATAATTCTTTAATTTCTGTTTTTCCAAACTGCATTTTTTCACCTTCACTATTTTACCACACATTCTATGGGTCTTTTCTAATCTTCATATTTGATTAATAAACCATCAGCAAGGGCTACACCTTTATCAGTTACAAACACTGGATTAATATCTAATTCCTTGATTACATCTTTTCCCTTGGCTGCAACTTTACTTACTTCAACAAGAAGTTCTGCTAATGAATCAACATCACATACTTTGCTTCCCCTATATCCATCTAATAGTGGAAATGCTTTAAGTTCTTTAATCATAGTTAGTGCTTTGTTTTTACTAAGTGGTGCTGGTGCTAATTGAACATCTTTAAATAATTCAACAAATACTCCGCCCATTCCAATCATAATCATAGGACCAAATTCTTTGTCATTATTGACACCAATTATCATTTCAACACCTGCTTCAAGCATTGGCTTTAGTAGTACACCATCAATTTTTGCATCAGGCATTTTTGTAGAACAACTTTCAATAATGTCATCAAAAGCTTTTACTAACTCTTCACTATCCTTTATATTTAGTTTAACTCCACCTATGTCAGACTTATGTAATATATCACAGGAATTAACCTTTACAGAAAGTGGATATCCTAAAGATTTTGCCTTTTCTACTGCTTCCTCACCGCTAGCTGCAATTTCCATTGGAGGTATGGTTACACCATTATCCCTTAGATAACACAAGCTTTCATATTCACTTAATGTCACAGTTTTACTATGTGTCTTTTCTGGAATTGCAACACCAATATCTTCGTATTCAAATGTTGCAAAATCAAAGACTTTTTTCAAGGTGCTACAGGCATATCTTCCTGTTGATAAAAGGGGTACTCCTGAATCCTTTAATATAGTTGCAGATTCAAGATGTCTTGTATGTTCAATAAATGGAACCCAGAATATTGGCTTTATCTTGCCTTCTTCTTTTACAATTCTAACTGCATCTACCATACGTGCAATGGTTTCATCCCATATTTCTGGAGTGATAGTGTAGTTTATGCATATAGAATCAACTTGTTCATCTTTAGAAATTGCCCTTATTGCATCACACATTACTGGTGTGTTATATCCAATACCTGCTGTCATATCAAAAGGATTGTTTACTGAACCATAGTCAGGAACAAGAGTCTCTAGATATGCTTTTGTTTCTGGTTTGTACTCGGCGAGTTCTATATTGTATTCATCAGCAAGATCAGCAGCTATACCTGCTTCTCCTCCAGAAACGTTCATAAACACTGTTCTACCGCCTTTTGGTAGTTCATCTAGCCAAGAGAATGCATTTGCTAAACCTATTAATTCTTGTAAATCACTAGCTTCAACTACCCCATAGTGCTTAAACACTGCTCTTAGAACTTTATCCGAGCCAGATAAACTTCCTGTATGGGATGCTGCTAATTCCTGTGATTTAATTGACTTCCCTGTCTTTAAGATTACAATAGGCTTTTTCTTCTTTGCTGCCTTTTTAAAGGTTTCAATCAACTTGGCTGGCTTGGTAATTCCTTCTATATATGCTGCAACTACTTTAGTATCTTCATCGTCAACTAAGAAGTCTAAATAATCCTCTACTTTTACATTACAGCTATTTCCTGATGATATGGTGTAACTAAAACCCATATTAGGAGTATCTAATCCACCTAGTATTATCTGCCCACTTTGTGAAATGAATCCTATGTTTCCTTTTCTATCTCTTTCTTCTACTAGAAATGCAAAGGCAAATATTCCATTTATGTAATTTGCAAATCCTGCACAATTTGGCCCCATTATAGCAATTCCTAATTTGTTTGCTTCTTCAATTAACTCATTTTCTAAATCCTTGCCTTCTTGATCAACTTCACCATATCCGCTTGCATAAACTACAGCACCACCACAGCTTTTCTCTGCTGCCTGTCTAAGGATTGGAATTATCGTACTTTGAGGCGTACAAATTATAACTAGATCAATATCTACTTCAATATCAAGTAATGATTTATAAGCCTTACGTCCCAATATTGTGTCCCTTTTATGGTTTACAAGATATAAGCTGTCTAAATTCTTAGAAAACTTTAGGTAATTTCTAGTCGTATCTCCACCAAATCCTGCACTTTCACTTGCCCCTACTATAGCGACTGTAGAAGGTTTGATTAATTTGTTAAGATCCATACTAATCATTTTACATCCTCCTACATTAATTCTGCTTTGTCATAACCCTCGTTATAACACAAATTGTTCGTTGGGTTAGCCCTGTTTCTTTTTTCAAAATATTCATCTAGGGTTTTGCCAAACTTTTCTTTGTCAAATAAATTAGATGCTTTAATCATAGCTCCTAGCATAACAATATTTGCACCTCGAGGATTATCTAAATCACTTGAAATTCCTGATGCGTCAACCCCATAAACATTAATGTTTTCAGGTATTTCTATATCTCTTATTAGAGCACTATTAACAATAACATTGCCACCCTCACGCACAGTTTCTATATGTTCATTGTAAGATTCTTCTGTCATTGCACATAATATATCTAGCATATCTGGATAAGGATTACCTATTTCATCGTCTGAAACAACAACACGACACAATGCTGAACCCCCTCGCATTTCTGCTGAGTATTCACTAGTCCAGCTTACATTTTTACCATTAGCAGCCCCTATATCAATTAATATTTTTCCTGCGGTCAATACTCCTTGTCCGCCGGTACCGCCAAATAAAATATCAGCCATTATTCTCTTCTCCCCTATCTTTATATATTTTCACTGGAAATACTAATTCATACTCTTCTTTTATTTTTATCATTGAATCTACTGGATTCATATTCCAGTTGGTTGGACATGGTGATAAGATTTCAACTATTGAAAATCCTTTACCATCTCTTTGGTTTTCAAAACCTCTTTTTATCATTCTTTTAGTCTGGTTTATATGTTTGGTATCATATAGTGCGCCTCTTGCTACATATTCAATATCAAAGGTTTCCATTACCTTAAGCATGTCAGTTGGTTTTCCAGTTTCTGATTCATCTCTACCATCTCTAGAACTCTTAGTTTTATCTCCAACTAAGGTAGTGGCCAAATTCATTTGTCCGCCCGTCATTCCAAATGTACCATTGTTTACTACTATCATTGTAATTGGAACGTCCCTTACCGCCGCATAACATGTCTCTGCTAATCCAATAACATATGAACATCCATCTCCTGCATGAACATATACGTTAGCTTCTGGTCTAACCTTTTTTATTCCTGTTGCAACTGCTGGACATCTTCCGTGTGGTCCTGCTATGCCATCAACATTCATAGCATCAATCGACCAATATGCACAAGCAATATCTAAAACCTGAACTGTCTTTTCCAATAAACCTAGTTCCTCTATACATTCAGCAATAAGTCTTTGTATTATACCATGACCACATCCTGGGCACCAACCTACTTGCTTTGTTATTACTTCTGGCCTTTTTAATAATGCCATATTAATGCACCTCCAATTGTTCTTCATTTCCAGCTAGAACACTCTTACAAAATTCAACTACCCCTTCTGTTGTTGGAACAAACAGTGTAGTTAAGTAACCATATAGTGGTAATCTGAATTTATTTGCCATTTGAATATCTAATCCCATCTGTGAAGAAATACTCATTTCCACTGTTACTAGAGCTTTAACACTTTCTGGTAAGTTTTCAAATGCTTTTTCAGGATATGGCCAAACTGAAATTGGACGAATAAGTCCTAGTTTTATACCTTGTTCCCTTGCTCTTCTAACTGCAGATTTACACACACGAGAGGATATTCCATATGCCACAAGTACTAATTCTGCATCATCTACCATGTAGTTTTCATAACGTTGTTCGTTAGCATGCATTTCTTTAAACTTGTTACGCATCAGCTCATTCCAAGCATCATGTCCAATTGTTCTATCCATATTAGTTACTTTTACTTTAGGCTCATCTTTAGTTTTATAGCTTTTGATTGCCCAATCAAATTTATCTTTATCATGTTCTTTAACTTCAGGTAGTGTACATTTTTCGATCATCTGACTGATACCACCATCTGATAGTATTAAAACAACATTATTGTATTTCTCAGCTAGGTCAAATGCTAAATATGTAAGGTCTGCACATTCTTGAACAGATGCTGGTGCAAAAACTAATTGTCTTGAGTCACCATGTCCACCTCCACGAGTAGCTAACCAATAAGAATCTTGACCTTCTGTTATTTCTCCATCACCTAAGCCATATCGCATAACATCTGCAATTACTGCTGGTAAGTTATAGGATGCAAGATATGATATTCCTTCCTGTTTTAAATCATATCCTGGGCCTGATGAACTTGACATTACTCTTTCTCCGCAAGCTGCTGCTCCCCATAAA
>CAZOSE010000002.1:8646-12326 GCA_964582385.1 uncultured Lachnospiraceae bacterium | reverse complement strand
TTTCATTTTCGCCCTGAATAAAGGTTCCTCCATACTTTGGCATATTTACAGACATATACTCCAGTATTTCACTTTGAGGAGTTATGGGATAACCTGCGTAAAAGCGACATCCTGCTCTAAGTGCTGCTTCAGCAATCGCTTCATTTCCTTGTAATAATACATAATCCTTAGACATTTTATCTTCTTCCTCCTACAATTATTCTATAGTAAACACGTAGTCAGGACAGATTCTATAGCACCCGCCACAGCCTATACACTTATCTTCATCAACATGAATTACTTCATATCCTTTTTTGTTAACTTCTGTAGTTTGTGATATTGCATTTACTGGACAATTTCCAATACACAAATAGCATCCTTTACAGTAAGCTACATCAGCTTTAGATTTAGCTTTTCTTCTAGCCATTATTATCCTCCTTATATTTGAAGTTTGTTTTATTATTCCTTTTATTGTTTTGATATTTTTTGTTTAATATCTTTTTGTTTCGTTTTTTTATTACTGTTTCACTTTTTGTTTTGATGTTTCACTTTTTATATTTCAGTTTTATTATATAACTCCTTTTTCATTTTGTCAATGTTAAATATAATATATTAAATTTTAATTAATTTTGCATCATTTTAACTACATACATATTTTTCTTGCTATACTATTATTTAAAAATCTTCATCAAAGCTAGGACATTAAACTTATTATTAGTACATTGTTTTGATATTAAGCCTTTTGTTTCATTTTTACAAATTATATGATATTATAAAAATATAAAAATAGAATAGGATGGTTATATGGAGAGAGAATCTAAGAATATTCAAACTGTTGAAAGAGCATTTTTGGCTCTTGAGACAATTTCTAGAATTGGTCCAGTGAATTTTACTGATTTGCAAAAAAGATTAGACATAAATAAAGCTTCACTTTCAAGGATTACTAATACACTTGAATCAATTGGATACATTGAAAGAAACAAACAAAACGGAAATTTGTCTCTTACTTTAAAATCTTATGAGGTGGGTATTAGTGCAGTTCAAAATCAAAATCAAATAAGCCTTATTAATTCAACTTTAATCGATCTAAGGAATGAGACTGGTTTAATTGCTCAATTCTCAATTGAAGACAACAATGAACTTATCTGCTTACAAAGTATGGCTAACAATGATTCTGTTTATTCCACTCATACTAGTGTTGGTGAACGTTCACCACTCTATAGTACAAGCGCAGGTAAAGCTATATTAGCAACCTACTCAAATAATGAAATTGGTGAAAAATGGAACTCCTTTGATGTAAAGCCTTTAACTAAGAATACAATCATAACTGTTGAATCCCTTATAGATGACCTTAATAAAACAAGAGAAAGGGGTTACGCTCTTGATATTGAAGAGAATGACTATGATCTCTTTTGTATGGGTTCAGCTATACTAAACCACAATAGAACTCCTATAGGAGCTATAAGTGTAAGTGGGACAAGCATGACAAAAGAAGAGGAAGAACATCTAAGCAAAATTGTGCTTACATATTCTAAAAGACTATCAACGCTGCTAGGATATACTGCATAAGAAAAGGTAACTGAAGGAATTAGCTTATCTAATTCCTTCAGTTACCTTTTTATCTATAAAAGTTACATATTATTTTCTGTCAAACAATTATATTATCCCAAACTTCTCAAATGCTTCTGTTGCAGTCATACCATTTTCTATTGCTTTTCTCACTACCTTTTCTCCCGCAGCCTTATCTAAGGCACGTTCTATTACTTCATCTGATATATCCTTAGGTATAATAAGAACCCCATCTACATCACCAAATACTATATCACCATCATGAATTGTAACTTGTCCAATCTCAATATTACAACGAAAGTCCACCACTTGGGTACGAACACTAGAGTCTTGGGCATAACAACCACAAGAAAATACAGGCCAGTCCTGGTCAAGTATTTGAGGAGTATCTCTGTGCCATCCATTAACAACAGCACCTACTGCACTACGCATACGGGAAGTAGCTGTAAGTATTTCACCCCAATAAGCACAGCGCTTTGTTCCACCTGTTGCAATATACACTTCGTTTTCTTCTAGCTGGTCTAGGACCTTGGTTAAATAACCAAAAGGTTTCTTTTGAGGTCCATATACATCAATCATAAGCACTGTCATTGCCTTACCTGCAAGTTTCATATCATCCTTAATAGGTCGTATATCTTGTGGTAAAAACTGATGATAATACCCCATTTCATCAAGAATATCACCAACAACTGGTGTATACAACTTTTCTTTCATCATAGCAAATTTTTCATTTTCATTACCCCATAAAGCCATATTAGCATCTCCTTTCGAATCAAAAAGCCAAGTTATTTTATAGTTCAATTATATTACATGATCCCAAGTATTCAAATACTCTTTAAGTTTATTATTTAAAAACAAAAGTTTATAAGTATAAGTTTATGAAAACACAACAAAATCTTGAACTTTTGGTGCAATTATGTTATATTCTATACCTAAACTCTATTTTAAGATACATATTACACAATTTTACAAACTGAATAATTATATGAGGTAAACATGTTATTAAACATACTAATTGCAATTATTATTGCCAAAATAAAAGCATATAAAATTAAGCCACTATTAAAAGCATACCCACTCTATCCATTTTATTTTGTAGAAATAATCTATATTGCTCTACAGGTATGTATTTTTTTTGATAACTATGCTTTTGTTCAGTATGCTAAGGTCATTAATTCTATTTACATGTATACATTAATCATTCCTATATTAGTATATCAGTTATATAAGCCAGGCCTTATTGGTTCTGCTTTTATACTTGTTGGCACATTCCTGAACAAGTTTGTAATGAGTATGAATGGTGGTAAGATGCCTGTATACCCATCTCTATCTAAGTTGACAGGTTATTTTAATGAGGCTGCTATTCAAACAGCCGATGATATACATATATTAGCTAATGAAGGTGTAAGATATAAGTTTTTGACAGATTATATTGATATTGGAACTAGTATATTGAGCATTGGTGATGTTTTGATACATTCATTTATAACTATTGTTATCTACTATACGATAAAAGAGTTGAACTCTTCTAACAAACAAAAGGAAAAGGACTTCTAGAATATGGATTTATTAAAAATAATAATATTTGAGTATTTATTTGGATATATATTACAAGGTTTTGCGATTGTTTTGGGTGTTTACGCCTTTAATAAACAAAAGCTTGGTTTTAAAAAGTATGTTTTCGCAAGTGTATTAGTTATTGCAATTTCTTATTTAGCAAGGTTATTACCAATCAGCTATGGAGTCCATACAATTTTAAACCTAGTGTTTTTATATTTGATTTGTACATTTATCTTAAAGATGCCAGGTTATTCCACAGTACGCTCCACACTCTTTGTTACTGTATTATTGCTAGTTAGTGAAATGATTCTAGTTGCAGTAATGATAGGTGCCCTAGGGCAAGACAAATTTGAAGCGCTTATGCTAAACCCCATAGACAAAGCAATAATAGGAGCTCCAGGTTCAATAGGTTTTGCAATAATGGTATACGTAGCATACTACATACTTGTAAAACGTAAGAAAAACAAAGGTGACTAACATGGAATCATTAGCAAGTAATATTGCTGAGAAAATTGCATTGCAAATGGATTATGACAAAGATAAGCAAGCAGTTATTGCTTATGGATTGACTG
>CAZOSE010000002.1:763-8636 GCA_964582385.1 uncultured Lachnospiraceae bacterium | reverse complement strand
ACAAATGGTTACAATCTTTTCACTTATATCTTTATTTGGTATTATCTTTGATTTCTGGTTAGAAAGCATCCTTATTTATTTGGGGGTTGGTATTATTAGAAAATCAACCGGTGGTGCTCATTCCGAAACTATGACAGGATGCATTATTATCAGTGTTCTTTCCATAATTAGCCTTAGTGCCCTTTCTAGATACGTTTTAAGCAAACCAATTAGTGCTTATATCAGCATTATTATTACTATCCTATTATTTATCATAAGTTTTATCATCTTTTATAAACGTGTACCAGTAGACTCACCCAAAAAGCCTATTGTAAAAAAAGATAAGATACAAAGATTAAGAAAACAAAGTTTCTTAATTCTTCTTGTTTTTTTTATCATATCACTTATTATGATACCATTAGCGGATAAACAATCTAGGTTACACAGTATATCAGCTTCTATAAGGGTAATGGTTTTATGGTTAAACTTTACCCTTACTAAAATTGGTATAAAGTTCTTTAACTTTATTGACTCTAAGTTTATGAATATAACAGTCGCTGGTAAGTAAATCTATATAATTTCCTATAGGTTTATTCTATACATATAATTACGAAAGGAGAAAAGACATAATGAATAAAAGAAGAATACTTACAGCTATTACGGCAATTGCAACAGTTTTTGCCACAACTATTGCTAGTTCAGCTTGCTTATGGTATTTCTATCAACCAGATGAACCTGAATGTCTACAAGACAAATAATTGGCTAGAGTAACAACCATAAGACTTGTGAATTTAGATTCACAAGTCTTTCCGAATAATATTTAGATAATATACATTTATGAAGGTGGAGTACATGAGAAAAGATCAATTAGACTTCAGTGAAATAAGACAAGGGCAGACTAGAACTGTTTTTTCTATATTAAAATTACTTTCCCTTTTCTTTGCGGCAATTCCTTTATTTCATTACTTTTCAAATAATATAGACATAGAGGCCATGATGATTAATAATTATCTATACTCTATTGGCTTTACTTTAATAATAATTTTCCTATTAATGTTATTTATAATGTTTATATTTAGTAGAAATGAAAACAACAAGTATCTGCAGGTTTTTGAAATATTTATATACTTAATTATATTTACAATCTCTGTTTTCTTTAGTGGAGCCCATGAGAGTTATAATAAGTTTTTTTTCTTATTCTTAATTATCTTCTATACCATTGAACATGGAATGAAAGTTGGTTTATCCATTGCAACAATTGCAACAATTATTATCATGTCAATAGATCTATATTTTGGAAATAACCAGAGTGTAAACCAGTTTTTTGAAAATGATATTGCTTTGTTTTTTATGTTCTATATTACTGCTATGACCATAGGTTTTTATGTTAGGTTAGAAAAAATGCATATTAATCATTTGACAGAATGTGCTAATATTGATGATTTAACAGGTACTTTCAATCATAGACATTTTTATGAACTTATCACCAACATATGGAAGAATAGTATAAAGAAGAAAAGACCTCTTTCTTTATTGATGATAGATATAGATAACTTCAAGAGATATAATGATACCTTCGGCCATAAACAAGGTGATAGATTGTTAATAATGATTTCTGAAGTTATGCAAGCAAACCTAAGACCCGAGGATATCCTTTGTAGATATGGTGGAGATGAATTTAGTGTTATTTTGCCTAATACAAACAAGGAAAAAGCTACTAATATAGCTAACATACTTCGTGAAGCTGTAGTCAATATGTTCTCTAAAGAGAATAATCTTGTTATTGACAAGGGTAATAATATATCCATCGGTGTATCTACTTCTAACAGTGAAATTGAAGATTACAATAGTCTTGTAGAACATGCTGATATGGCTCTTTATAGGGCAAAGTTTCTAAAAAGAAACAAAGTTGAAGTCTACTCTTCTATCTTTGAAGACTTGAAGGATTTAAATAATACTAACGAAAACATATTAGAAAATATAAAATCTTTAAAAACCCTAATTACAGTTATTAATTCAAGAGACTCATATACATATAATCATGTTAACCGTGTTTTTAATTACTGCGTACTAGTATCAGATTCATTTAACCTTTCTACTTCAAATAAAAAACTTTTACTCTATGCTGCCTATCTTCATGACTTAGGCAAAATTAACGTATCAAAAGATATACTTATTAATGATAAGAAGCTATCTGATGAAGAATGGGATTCACTAAAGAAGCATCCTCAAGAAAGTGCTGATATCATAAGTCAGATTAAAGGATTTGAAGAAGTAGTTCCAATCGTTTTGCAACATCACGAAAGATACGATGGAATGGGTTATCCTAAAGGTTTAAAAGGAGAAGAAATTCATTATCTTGCACGAATTTTAACAGTGGTAGATAGTTTTGATGCCATGACTAACTTTAGACCATATCAAAAGACAAAAACCTTTAATGAGGCCCTAATAGAAATTGAAAATAATAAAGCTAGTCAGTTTGATCCTGATATTGCTGATGCCTTTATTAAAACAATGTTGGAAATTTAATTTATACTAATTTATAAGAATTTTCTAAATTTATTAATTATAAATTTTGTGCATATTCTCTTGCAGTTAAACGTATAATTTACTATGGTAAATTGGTAACATAATAAATTATTTTCTAAAAACTCCTTGACAAAAATAAGAATAAAGTGTATATTCTTATTCAATACATGAATTTAACATTAATTCAAACGCTGTGATAAGGAATATTAAGCATTTTAGTGATTTCAGAGAGTTGTTGGGTGGTGCAAAACAATGTCTACGAAAATGCTGAACTAGCCTTTGAGCGGACTTACCGAAAAACTAGTAGGTGAGTACGGAAAAGCCAACCGTTAACTAATGGCAGGATATCGATTAATTATAATCCGTATCTGAGGAGCGCATTTCGTATGAAATGAATAAGAGTGGTACCGCGAAAGATTATATCTTCCGTCTCTTAGGGATTAGTTTCCCTGAGAGATGGAAGTTTTTTTATGCCTTTCTCATGAGGATAACTAATATTATATTTATGTATAAAAAATTATGAGAGGTGTAAAATGAAAAAGGAAAATCAAACAGCAAGTAAAACTATTGGATTAACTAGCTCTATTGCAGTAGCAAGTGTATTATTTGGTTCTCATGCAGGCGGAGGATTTGCAACAGGTAATCAAGCAACACAGTATTTTGTTCAGTATGGATGGGCTGCACCACTGATGGCCATTCTAGCAATGGCACTTCTAACCCTAACCATTAGAGAAGCCATTATTATGTATAATGCACGAGGTCTTAAAAGTTACAAGGAGCTTTTTCAGACACTGTACCATCCCTTAGATAGGTTTGCTTTTTTATATGATATATACTTTTATATTATGGTTTTGTGTGCAGTAGGGGCAGTTGTTGCAGGGGCAGCATCACTATTAAATGCAACCTATAACATCCCATATGCATCTTCAGTACTATTTGTTGGAGCAATACTTTTAGTTTTAACTATATTTGGTGCTACACTTGTTGCTAAGGCATCAACTATTATGTCAGTAGGAATTTTAATTACATGTGGAATTATATTCATATTAGGAATCAAGGCTAAGGCACCAGGGGTTTCCAATATATTTGCAGTTAAAGCAAGTAGTGCTGATATTCCCCAAGGAATCTTTAAGGCATTTACTTACGCAGGATTTCAATCAGTTGTTATTCCTACTATGATTTCTTGTGGCACAGTTCTTAAAGATAAAAAGCAGATTTCCAGATCAATGTTTATATCATTTATTATCAATTCTTTCGCCTTAGTTTTATCAGTAATTATGCTATTAGCTTGGTATTCAACTTATACGGGAGCAGGCCAATCAACTTTGCCTACACTTTTTATTACAGAACAACTAGGAAAACCATATATATTCTGGGCCTATAACATTTGCTTATTCCTTTGCTTTATCTCAACTGGAGTAACTACTATTTTTGGATTTGTTGCCAAGTTTGAGAATTCAAAAGCATTAGCAACAATAAGCAAGGTTACAGTCAGGAGAGTTGTAGTATCAAGTTTTATAATGATTCTTTCAATGGGAATATCAATGTTAGGATTAGATACAATCATTAGATACGGTTATGGTTACATGGGATACCTTGGAATTGTAATAATCATCATACCCTTCCTAACAGTTGGGGTATACAAGAACCGTAAATACGCTAAAAATGAAAACTCTAAGACAGCTAATATAAAAGTAAAAATGGCAAATGCTGCAAAAGCATAATTATAAATAAGGTAGGTAGAAAAATGATTACACAAAAATTTCCGGGATATACAATCGGTTCTGATGCATATAAAAACATTGATAAAGTATGTAAACCCTTTGGACAAAAGGCAGTTGTAATTGGTGGAGAAAAAGCACTAAAAGCAGCTGGGGACAAAATTTATCATGGAGTAGGCAAAAATATTACTCTAACAGGCTTCTTCCCTTATGGAGGAGAAGCTTCAATGGAAAATATTGAAAAGTTAAAATCTATAACAGAAGTTCAAGAAGCAGATATGATCTTTGTTGTTGGTGGTGGAAAGGCTATTGATGCAGGTAAGGTTTTAGCTCAAACAACAAACAAACCCTTCTTTACTTTTCCTACTATTGCATCAACTTGTGCAGCAACAACAAGTTTAGGAATTATATATCATCCCGATGGTTCTCTTAGGGAATATACATTTTATAAAGAAACACCAGTTCATATATTTATAGATAGCCAAATTATTGCAGATGCTCCGGATATATATTTTTGGGCGGGAATCGGAGATTCAATGGCTAAGTACTTCGAAAGTTCAGTATCAAGTAGAGGAGATGAACTTACCCATTCTCAGGAAATGGGTGTAAGTATAGCCAGTATGTGCAATGGGCCATTTGTTAAGATGGGTAGAAAAGCCCTAAATGATTGTAAAGAAAACAAAGTAACCAAAGAACTTGAGGAGATAATTCTAGGGATAATAATTTCAACAGGATTCGTATCAAACTTAGTGAATATTGATTTAAATACAGGTCTTGCTCATGCTATCTATAACGGATTTACTGTAATCCCACAAATAGAAAAACATGGCCATCTTCACGGAGAAGTTGTTTCTTATGGAATCCTAGTCCTACTAGTAGTAGATAAGCAAAAAGAAGAATTTGACCGTATTTATAAATTTAACAAAGATATGGGCTTTCCTACAAAACTTTCAGACCTTCATTGTTCTATGAAGGATATAGACAAAGTAGCTAAAAAAGCCTTGATGGGAATCGATGTTAGACATTACCCATATGAAGTTACACAAGATATGATAAAAGAAGCTATATCATTCTTGGAGGCATACGTGTCACAAGAACACTTCCTTCAAAATAACATTGCCTAGTTTTTATATGTAAGCTAAGTTTAATGGCTCCTATGATATTTAATATCATTTTGATTAATATATTTAAAAAAACAGGTTCCTTTCATCTGATCTGGGGAGAGAGATAAAAGGAACCTGTTTTTAATTTAAATCATCTGTCTAAATAGAGGTACTTCCAAGTCCTCCATTACGTATGTCTAACTCATCAATATTATCATCTAATGTTATTCCATATTCAACAAAAATTCCTTGCATGAATCCTGTTCCTGCTTCTAGCTCTAGAGTTTTATCCTCATTAGAATCATTAGTTATTTTTGCAAATATATGACCTCCATTATCTGAGTGGAAATAATCACTATCAATAATTCCCACCGTATTATTAAGCTGTAGCCTAAACTTAAACCCTAAACCACTACGGGGATAACACTTTAATACCCATCCATCATGGATTTGTACTCTTATTCCAGTTGGGATCTTAATTGTTTCACCAGGATTAAGAGAAAATGATAAAGGACTAAAAAAGTCATAACCAGCAGAACCCTTTGTCCCTCTTTTGGGACAAATTATACTATCATATATATTAACTGCCTCATCCTTATTAGAATTAGGGAATGTATCTGACCAATCATTAATAAATTGTTCCTGACTTATCTTATGGAACTTTGCAATTCGTTTCATTGTTTCTCCTTAAAATTCAATCTTAACACTATAAGTCCTAATACTTAGGACCTATAAACTACATCCTTATAGTCTTCGTTTTTATCAAACCATTGTACTGCATAAGAACAAGATATCATAGCCTTTTTATTCTCTTGTCTTAACTTCTTAGCAACCTCTAGCATAAGCTTACCTGCTACTCCTTGACCTCTTAAAGACGGGTCAACAAAGGTATGGTTGATATTAACAACTTCATCATTTAAAACTGGAAATGTTACCTCAGCTATTACATCTTCATTTTCATTTTCAATAAATATACGATTAGTATCATATTTAAAATTCATAAGTCTTCCTCCTTCTTTTACTAGCTAATAAAAAGTGTTTAACTTACCTTTAGTAAAATATTAATTTATCAGTATAATTATATCTATTATATTACTCTTTCATATCTTCAGTAGGTTCCATAGGATAATGGCCGGTAAAACAAGCATCACAATAACCTGTTTGTCCATCAATTATAGAACTAAGATCTTCGATTCCAAAGTATCCTAGGGAATCTGCACCAATTATTTCACGGATTTCTTCTATTGAATTATTATGTGCAATTAATTGGTCTCCAGAAGGAACATCAGTCCCATAATAACATGGATGTAAGAAAGGAGGTGAACTTATCCTTACATGAACCTCTGTTGCTCCAGCGTCTTTCAATGCCTTAACAATTATACCACTGGTTGTTCCCCTAACTATAGAATCATCAATCATTACTATACGCTTACCTTTAACCATTTCCTTTAAAACATTTAATTTGATTCGCACACTAGTTTCTCTCATAGATTGCTTAGGTTTAATAAATGTACGGCCTACATAACTATTTTTTATAAATGCTGTACCATATTTAATTCCTGACTCCTGGGCATAGCCTACTGCTGCTGCTTTGCCTGAATCTGGTACTCCTACAACTAAATCAGCCTCAACAGGATAAGTCTTGGCTAGTAATCTACCTGCCATAATTCTAGCATTATAAACACTAATCTCATCTATTTTACTATCTGCCCTTGCAAAATAAATATATTCAAATATACATCTTGCCTTTTTTTCTTGGACTAAGGATCTATCAGAATGTATACCATCTTTGTCAATGGAAACAATTTCTCCTGGCTCAACATCCCTTACAATCTCAGCCCCTATAGCATCTAAAGCACTTGTTTCTGATGCTATCACATATGTGTTATCTCTTTTTCCGATTACAAGTGGGTGAACACCATAAGGATCTCTGATTCCAATTAATTTCCTTGGACTCATCATTACAATTGAATAAGCTCCCTTTATTTTCTTCATCGCGTTTTTTACTGCTTCTTCTATAGACTTGGTTTTTAATCTTTCCCTTGCTATTACATAAGCAATAATCTCAGTGTCTACTGATGTTTGAAAAATGGCTCCTGTATATGCTAATTCGTGTTTTAGTTCCTTGTGATTAAGCAGTCTCCCATTAAGGCCAATACATAGGGTTCCCTTTGCATAATGAAGTACAAGTGGCTGTACATTAGACATTGTTCTGTCATTTTCTGCAGAGTACCTTACATGCCCTACACCGATGTTGCCAGTTAGATCCTCCAAGCTTTCTTCGGTAAAAACTTCACTCATTAGTCCTGTGCCTTTATGAGCTTTAATATCACCAAGTGGCCCATAAGTGTCACTTACTGCTATACCACAACCTTCTTGCCCTCTATGTTGTAAGCCATACAAACCATAATAAATTGAACTAGATATGTCTTGCCCGTCCAAATCATAAATACCAAAAACACCACACTCATGGTTAAGTTTATCTATTTCTATATTATTTATAGAATTTGAGTTCATTTCTTTTTAAGTTCCCTTCTTAGT
>CAZOSE010000002.1:0-728 GCA_964582385.1 uncultured Lachnospiraceae bacterium | reverse complement strand
CTAGGCACAGATTTTACTTGGCGAAATTTTATAGTAGACTTCTTTATAAAGATTGATGAATATTTTGTAGTTCATCTACTGTAAAATCATATGTGCTACTACAAAAATGACAATTTACCTCTATAGCTTCACCATCTTCAATCATATCTTTAATCTCTTTTTTCCCTATAGAAATAATTGCTTTTTCAATTCTTTCTTTAGAACAATTACAATAGAATTCAGTAGGGGCTGTCTCTAAAATATTTAAATCTAAATCCCCTAAAATATATTCTAATAACTTTTCTGGTGTTTTAAGCTCTGATAGTAAATCTGTTACTGATTTAACATTTTCAATCTTTTCTTCTAGCTTACTAATAACCTTTTCTTCTGCAAAAGGCATTAATTGAATTATAAATCCTCCTGCTACATTAACAGTATTATCTTTATTCATCAATACACCTAAGCCCACTGAAGATGGTACTTGCTCAGAGGTTGCAAAATAGTAAGTAAGGTCTTGGGCAATCTCTCCTGAAACAAGTTCTGTTTGACTTGAATAAGGCTCTTTTAATCCCATATCCTTAATTACATTAATATAACCAGCTCCTACCGCTCCTCCTACATCAAGTTTTCCTATAGGACTTGGTGGTAACATTACTTGTGGATTATGAACATATCCTTTTACATTAGCCTTAGAGTCTGCTGTTACAGTAATTCCTCCAATTGGGCCATCACCCTTTATCTGTAATGTT
>CAZOSE010000001.1:27378-40871 GCA_964582385.1 uncultured Lachnospiraceae bacterium | reverse complement strand
CTGTACGTGTAGTTCTCATAGCGGCACAACAATCATAACCTTTTTCTATTTCTTTAATCATTTTATAGAATAATTCTGGAGGGTGTTGTAAGTCTGCGTCCATAACAATTACGTAATCACCAGTCGAATATTTTAAGCCAGCATACATACCTGCTTCTTTGCCAAAGTTCCTTGAAAATGATAAGTACTTTACTGAACCATCTACCTTAGCCATATCTTTAATATATTCCAAAGTACTATCTTTGCTACCGTCATCAACAAATATAAATTGAAACTTATAATCTGCTATATTACTAATAACCTTTTTACTTTCCTTGTAAAAGGTTTCAATTACCTCTTCCTCATTATAACAAGGTACTACTATATTAATGGTCTTCGTAATAATCCCTCCTTTCTTCTTTTCTCTTATATATCATATTTGCTAAGCTCATCCTGAAAGTTCTTGATTAACCTATCAAATACTTCAACCTGGGCTGATAGCTTAGCAATCTGATCCATGTAGACAGCTACACTGCCGCCTGCCTCTTTAGTTGAAGCCGAATTTTCCTCTGCAATTGTTGCTATGTTTTCTATACCTTTAAAGAGTCTTGATATGTGAACTACTTCAGCATTAAGATCCTCTGCATTTTGAAGTTGAACATCTGCAACCCTTGATAGTTTTTTTCTTACTTGTTTAGAACTTTGAATTGCTTCCACAAGATTAGTGTTTTCATTATTTAATACATTATACTGAACTTCAATTCCATCAATTATTTCATTAATACTTCCGATAAATTCTTTAAGTATTTTATTAACTTCCCCGATAGTATTATTAGTTTCTATTGATAAGGTTCTTATTTCTTTAGCTACTACATTAAAACCTCGGCCACTGTCTCCTGCCCTTGCAGCTTCAATAGAAGCATTTAATGCTAACATATTAATTTGCTTTGATATTGAAGAAATAATTGTAACTATAGTATTAATATTATCTATATTATTTTTCAAATCATTATTCTTGACCCTAATACCATTAAATTTAGATAAGACCTGGGTAATTTCATTGGCTGTAGCTTGAACATTCCTATAACTTGTTTCAACAGATTCAACGGATTCTTCAATGTCAATCTTATATCTAATACTACTATTGGCAATAGTTTCAAGAGATTTGATGCTATCACCTATTATATAAACACCTCTTTCAGTATCTTGGGCTTGATTAGTGGCAGTTTCTGAAACTTGATTTAGAATCAAATTAATATCATGGGAAGTTTCCTTCATTGTTTCCATTATCTTTGAGACATCTTCACTAAAGCCATTCATTTCATCAACCATTGCATTAAAACCAAGCAAATCTTTTTGGAAATTATAACTTAGTTTATTAACCAAAGAAGCCATTTCTTCATATTCGTCCCTTGTACTTATAGTAATGTCCTCTGCAAAGTCACCATTACTCATCCTATCCAATTCTTCCATTATCATTTTTTGGGGCTTATGTATTATTTCAGATGTTATAACTGAAAGTGAAAATGTAAATAGACCTAATAAGGCCGAAGTATCTACTTCCTTTGACCACAAATAGTAAGCTAAGAACAGACCAATACCGTTTATTAAGGAAGCCTTTACAAAACTTGTCTTTATTAATCCCAAGGATAATATTTTGTTAAGTCTATAGTTTTTCACCTTGCAAACTTCTTGTTCAAATCCAACCTTAAACTTTGCTTGTCCGCTATCTTCACTTAATAATTCCACCTTTAAGTCCTCATCATAATAGTTTCCTAGGCCTTTTATTAACCCTTCTAAATAATTAACCATTCCCCTTTTAGAACTATAGGTTAATTCAATCTCCTTTGGGGAAACTTGTCTTACATCTAAAGCCGGAGGCACTGAGCCCTTAATTCTTTTAACTACGATTACATGAACATCATTCATGGATTTAAGAAACTGATATACATTTTTATGCCTGAAGAGTCCTGGGTATCTTTCACTAAATCTTATAATATTTTCTTGGCCAATAATATTCCAAATTTCTTTTTGTATCTTACCCGCCCTATCACCTATTTCATTTACAATACCGATTGCAACTTCATCTGCTACATCCTCTAATGGATTAAATGTATGATTGGTATCTATACCATATTTAATTAGTGCTTTATCAACAAGATCATTCCCGAACATCTTTCTAGATGAATCTATCCATGTTGATACAACAGTTCCCTTCATAATCATACTCCTCGCTGTTTGTTTTTAATTATTATTAAGAGGTTCACTATATTTTTTTAATCTTTCCATTACTCGTTCTTTTTCTTCACCTTCTAAAACTGTAGGTTGATAATTGTTTCTACTCTTTACAGACGATATAGATGTTGGAATGGTTTCATTTTCTTCAGAAATTAATTCACCATTTTTAAAGTTAAATTTATGAATATATATCATAGTATCTTTATCAGAAGGATTTTTATTGCCTCCAAAGGAGAAGTTACCAAGGCTATACACTATATGCTTACCATTATACTCTTCAATTCCTTGTAAAACATGGGGATGACTTCCTAGCACAAGGTCTGCTCCCTCATCAATAGTAAAGCGGCCAATACTTTTTTGAGAACCACTAGGATAATTATCCCTTTCGATGCCCCAGTGGTACATGGCTATTATTATATCTGCTCCTTCATCCTTTAGTTCTTTTATAGATGTCCTAATTGTCTCATTAATTTCTTCATTCTCGTACCAAGGAGTTAGGCCAAATATCCCTACCTTTATACCCCTTACTTCGGTAATGTATTTGTTGTCATATCCAAAATAGCCAATGCCAGCCTCTTCTAAGTTTGATATAGTATCTTGGTAACCTTGTTCCAAGTAATCCCTAATGTGATTATTTGCTATGCTTACAGCTTCTATATCTCCTTGTTTTAATATTTCGGTGTAAGAAGGATCGGCTTTAAACCTAAAGGTTTTATCTGCTTTCTTAGTTGCATTTGTAAGGGTTGTCTCCAAATTAACTATAGTAATATCGTCTTGTTCAAAGATGTCTTTTACATTTCTAAAGAAATATCCATAATCTTTGTTTTGAACTTCAAACTCATGATCAAAGGATCCTTGATAACCATAGTCTTCATCTCTACCAAGGGTTACATCTCCTGCTGCACTTATAATAATAGTATCATATACATCTTCAACAACTTCAGTCTCAGGCTGCTTGCTTTCTTCTTCGGCCTCAGCTTGTGTCTCTTCTTCTGTTGCTGGAACTGTTTCTTTTTCATCTTCTGTTTCAACACTTGATACTACATCTTGTGAATCATTTGTTCCAAACAAGTTGGCTGCAAAAGACTCCATACTTATATTGTTAGCTTTAAAAACAAGTGCTAAAACAGATATAAAAACAATAATAAGCGCAAAATTTAATAAAAGGTAATACTTTTTCCTACCATTTTTCATCTGTTGTACCTCCGTAACTTCACTTTTCTCTACTTGTATTTAACTCATGAAATAACTTTATTCATAGTCAGCAATAATTCTCTCGTATAATAAATCAACTTTTTCAAAGTCCATACTCCTAATATATATCTTCTCTAGCAGTTCATGCTGAGTTTTAGCTTGTTTAAACTTATCCATTCCCTCTTTCGTAAGTGTATTTAATAGTTCTTTATTTTTATATAATTCTGACTTTTTATTCTCTAAGTTATCTAAGTCACTCTCTTCATAAAGGATATATCTTCTTCCAGAATCCTGGGGGTCTTTCTCCTCATCTTCCTTAGAAGCAATCAGTAGATTAAGCTCTTTTATATAAATATGTTGAAGCTTTGTTGCTAACAAAGGATGATAAAAGCATTCTACATTAAAGCCTCTAATTATTAGGCTTGATACTATTTTTTCTAATAGGTCTCCTATATAATTAGAATTAGGTGAAACAATCTCCCATATTTCCTTTTTCTTGGATAAACTATCTATAAATGAGTAGTATCCATTAGGTGTATATGAGTCCGAAAACATCTTTCTAATCTTTCCTGGTTTGTTACTTAGCTTGGTCTTAACTATTAGCTTATCTAAATCTGATATAAGGCTTCTTTCAATTATACACCTTTTTCCTGAATTTGTTAATACTGAGTATATATCATTTATTTCTTCTAATATTATACCAGCCATACCCAAATATCGATAGCCACTTTTATAAAACCTAGATTTTTCTTGACTTACTCCAATTATTTTATCATAGTTTTCTAACAAGTTATCTCTTTTTAAATATTTTCCAAAGTCTAGTATCTCTTCTACTAAGCAAGGTAGTTTAGCTTCTATTGTGTGGGGTGGGGTTCCATCTACTATCATCAATTTGTGTTCTGGAACATAAATTCCATCTAGACTATTATAATCTGTAGAACAATGAATGTATTCTATAAACAAACCTTTTTCCTTGAAAAACCTAGCTATTCTTTTCATAAACGAACTTTTACCAACGCCTGGCCCACCTTTTATTATGAATATCCTATCTGCTTCCTTGGGATTAAAGACATTATCAAAATAACTAAAAAAGCCAAGAGATGAATTGGTTCCAGCAAAATAATGTTTTTCCATCCTATTTCCTCCTTAATTTCTTTAGCCATATTTTATTCCATAAAACAATAATGGCTAAATAAATATTATATACTTATTTGCCATTATTATATGTTAAGAATTCATAAAAATTAAAAATTCCTATATTTTAGTGAACTTTTTATTAATCTACTGCTTTAATTACCTTAATCATATTAGATACGGTAAGCTTTTCACCCTTAAAAAAGATTAATCCTTTATATAGTTTTCCAGCTAATATAAACCATATAATTATACTGATAAATAATATTCCCATAGATATTAGTCCCGGAATAATCCCTATACGTCCATTCAATATGTTGGTTGCTAGTAAAAATGGCGATGAAAAAGGGAAATAGTTCATGAACTTAGCCCAAAAACTACCTTCAAGAACTGGAGCCATCATTGCAGCCATTCCAAAGACTATAATAGGCAAGTAGAATAAACCTGTGCCACTAGAGATATCTTCTGCCTTTCCTAGGGAAGCACCTATTACTCCAGCAAAGCTAAAGTAGAATAAAAACCCTAAAATTAGTGCTAGTAATGAAAGTATTATAGCTACTGTGGAAAAAGCTGAGCCACCACTATTTTCCCTAACTAGTTTAATTATATCTAGTATAGGATTTACATATTCTTTAAACTGACTTTTCAGATAAATATCACCTGCTACAAATCCTAATACTCCACAAGAAATCCAAATCATAAATTGCATTATAGCTACTGATACCATCGCCAGTATCTTACCTGTAATAACCATCCTTGGACTTGCTGTTGTAAGGAGCATTTCTGTAAGCTTAGAGGTTTTCTCTATAAGTAGATTATTAAGTATTGATTGAGAATATATAATTAATAGCATATATAATACAAAGGAGTAAACCATAGGAAGCAAGTATTTTACTAAATCTTCCCCAAGGCTAGCCTCTTCTTCTCCAGCAACTACAAATGAGTTTATTGTAGGTGTTAGCAGGACCCTTAATTGTTCCTGACTTAATCCACTTCTATCCAGCTTATACATTTCAAAAATCGGCTGCAAGTTTTCTAATAGAATCCTAGTTTCTCTTTCAGTTATCTCAGTATATTCTGGAACTAATGCATTAACCCATATACCATCTTCATTTCTTGTTACATTAATAAGCAGGGCATTGTTAACATCTGCTATTTGATTCATTTGGTCTTTAATTGACCCATTAAACTCTTTTTGAGTAAAAGTAATTTTTTCTAAATCAGGATGAACTTCACCTAATTCTCCATATGACTTAATAAATAGACTAAATTCTGAAAAGTCCTTTGTTTCATCTATAATATACACATCTTTAATATTGTCAATTCCAGTGAAAGTCTTATCTTCTTCCACACTTTTCATACCAATAACTAAGAGAAGGAATATGGCAATAAAGACAACAGATCCAATGATAATTGTTGCAATTTTAAAGGCTTTGCTTTTTACTTGTTGCATAAAAGTAAAAGAAAACACATCTTTCCAACTTGAAATAGTACTCTTATCCATTATCTTGCCTCCTTACTTGTTCGTGATATAGAGATTAAGTTTTTGAACTTAATTACATTTCCTTGGTGTAGGATAATTGTTTGATATACTTTTGATGTAAATTTAATTACTAGTAGGGTGCTTATAATTAATATAACTATGGCAATTAGAGCGATACTGGTTGATATCTTTCCAAACAAAAGATAAATAGGTGTTATAAAAATAGATGATATTGGAAGTAAAAAGACAAGGTGGGCATAGCCACTAGGAGCTGAGCCTTGAATTCCCATCATAGGTAAAGCAAGGGCCATATAAGCACCAATAATAGTTATAAATGTATAAACTATCATTCCTTCCTGTAATTCTTCTATTTTACTAACTGTCGCTCCTGTAAGTCCTGCAAGAAATCCATAAAATATAAATCCAATTATATATATAATTATAGTAGCTATTATATTAGCTAATGTTATGTTCTGTAGTACACTTAACTCTAGTGCATTTAATATAAACTCAGGTAAATAACCACTATTATTAAATAAGAATTTATAACTAAGACTAGATAGTCCAAAACCAAGGCCTATAGATAATAATTGTATTAAAGTAACACTTAACATGGCAAATACTTTGCCTACAATGATTGCCATAGGGCTAATTCTAGTTAGAAGTATTTCAATTAACTTGGTGGACTTTTCTGTTACAATAGCAGATGCTATTCCTGAACCTCCATATGAAATCATCATCATAATAAACACATAAAGAATTAGTGCAAAGTAGTATTCCTCGAAAGATATACCGAATTTACCATCTTCTTTTTCTGTTTCACTTGTATCTCCTGTATAAGTTTGAATATCCGT
Organism: uncultured Lachnospiraceae bacterium; assembly: GCA_964582385.1. Classification (GTDB taxonomy): domain Bacteria; phylum Bacillota; class Clostridia; order Lachnospirales; family Lachnospiraceae; genus JAAYRG01. Next base: position 33,989 of record CAZOSE010000001.1, on the reverse strand, counting down.
ATAAATAAGCTCTTCAAGTTTTTCTCTTTGGTCGGCTGTAACCCCTAAATTCATAACTAGGCTTGCCCTAAATGCATCTTGGATATGGCCAGAAAGATCTATAACTTCCATTTCAGAAATTCTTCCTTCAGGTGCCCTAACGTAAGCCATCTTATAAAAGCCTGTATCTCCTGTTATATGCAAAAGTATTGATCCATTATCCTCTTTTAAGATTCCATCCTCAATTTCATCTGCAGACTTGTTAGTATATTCAAAAGCTAGTTCTCTGTACTGAGTGTTTTCTTCCTTAATACTGTTATAATCTACTTCTGGAAGGCCTGTTTCATCAATTACATAGACTTTGCTTATATCGCTGGCTTTAGATTCCTTATCTTCACTATTAGTAATTAAGGCTACTATAGGCATAGAAAGTAGGGCTATTATAAATAGCACCAAGGTAAAAGACCTAAATGATTTGCTCTTAATAGTCTGAATTATTGTAAATTGATATACATCCCTAAATCCATTTAAATCATTTTTCTTCATCTTCTACCCCCACCTTTTCTACAAAAATCTCGTGTAAAGATGGTTCACGAAGTTCAAATTTGATAATAGGAACTTCTTCTTCAATTAATCTCTTTAAAAGCCTAGTCGCTGTTTCCTCTTCTTCTACCTTTATATGATATTCCTTAGGACTCCTACTAACTAAACTAAGACCAAACTCGTTAATAAAGGGAAGAACATCACCTTCACAACGCAAAAACAAATTAACTCTTCCATAACCTTTTTTTATATTATTCAAGTTACCTTGCAGAACAGTCTTACCGCGATCTAGAATAGTAATATCTTCACAGAACTCCTCAATTATAGGCATTTGATGACTAGACATAATAAGATACTTACCCTTATCAATTTCTTCTCTTATAATGGATTTAAAGAGGTCTGAATTAACAGGGTCAAGCCCACTTAAAGGTTCGTCTAAAATCAACAACTCTGGATCTGAAAGTAAAGCAATCATAAGTTGAATCTTTTGTTGATTCCCCTTAGAGAGTTGTTCGGCTGTATAATATTTCTTTTTATTCTTCTTAGTTTTACTTGGGTAGACATAATCTTTAACTTCTAGACGTTCTGACCAATATTTAATTTTTTCCTTCGCCTCTTTTTTTGAAAGGTTTTTTAGTTTGGCAAAATAAAGTAACTGGTCCATAATTGTATACTTAGGATAAAGTCCTCTCTCTTCAGGCAAATATCCAACATTGATACTAATAGGATCCAGTTCTTTTCCTTTCCAAGTTACAAGTCCTTCTTCAAAATTTAGCATTCCTAGCAATATACGTAGGGCTGTGGTTTTGCCTGCACCATTAGTTCCAAGCAAAGCATAAACCCCTGGTTCCTCAATTTTAAAACTTAAACGATCTAATACAGTTTTATCACCGTATTTTTTAGTTAACTCACTAGCAAGTAATGACATTATAAAAACCTCCAACAATTGTTTATTATTTGGTTAGTTACGAAACTTAAGTAAGTACTTCTTATTATATATTCTACACCTTATGTGTTCCTTGTCAAAAAGAACTTTGTTAAGTTTTTGTTAAGTTAAAAAAATATAATAAGATTATATTGTTTTGCAAGATTGTTATAATTTAAGTGTATAAGTATTTTAAGACCAATATTATAAGGTTCATTTTAAAATCAAGATTGTTAATAACATAGAAAAATTAATATACCAAATATTAAGGGAGTGCATTATCATGAGCATAAGAATAATTACAGATACACCAACGGATATATCATTTGAGGAAGCTAAAGAATTAAATATAAATCTTGTTCCACTGAAAATAAATATTGGGGGCAAATCTTACCGCGAAGGTATCGACCTTTCCATTAAGCAGTTTTATGAAATGCTTGAATCATCAGAAACCTTACCAACTACAAGCACACCTTCCCCAGAAGATTTCCTTACATATTTTAAAGAAGCTAAGGAAGCTGGAGATGATGTAATTGTAATTACCTTGGCATCTGCACTTAGCGGTACCTATCAGTGTGCCAATCTTGCTAAGGATATGGCGGACTACTCAAAAATACATGTTATCGATTCTGAGCAAGCAAGTATTAGTCAAATGTTATTAGTTAGATATGCTATCAAACTACGAGATGAAGGAAAAACAGTAGAAGAAATTATTGAAATTATAGAGGAAAGCAAGAAAAAGACCGTTTTAATGGCAGTAGTAGATACACTAGAATATCTACAAAAAGGTGGACGTTTATCTAAAGGTGCTGCTATCGCTGGTGGTTTATTAAAGGTTAAACCTCTAGTTACAATAAAAGACGGTTCCCTTAAAGTACTAGGTAAGGCTAGAGGTTTTAAGGCAAGTGTTAAAGGCACCTTAGCAGAAATCGATAATTACGGTGAATTTGATACATCTGCTCCTATCATTTATGGATATACAGGAAGTTCTAAGCAAGCTGATATTTTTAAAGAACAATCAGACGAAAAATATAACTTGAAAGATACAAAAATGTACCCTATTGGCAGTGTTATAGGTACTCATGCTGGACCTGGAGCATTTGCAATTGCGTTTTTGCATAAATAATTTAATTAGACAAAAACACGGGTCTATAACAAACTTTCTAAGCTAGAAATGTTTGTTTATACCCGTGTTTTATGGCACTACTTGTTAGGTGTTTTTTGCTACACTTTAAGCTCTGTCTTTTGTGTTTTTACTTTATGCATACTCTGTAGGTACTATAATTTTAATTAAAAGAACTTATCGCCTTTAGCTATAAAAGATCCACACTCTGTATCTTTAGATGTTTGAGATGTTTGTGTTGTACTAGTAACTCTAATGGCATCAAGGGTACAATAATCTTGTGAATTGGAATGGTACTTACACTCCTCAACTACACATTGGATACTTGGGTTCTTTTCTTTGTTATTCATCATAGCAAAAACTCCTTTCTTCCTTGCAAAAAAGTATTTGATATTATTTTGACCTTTACAATATCATTATTAGAATTAGCAATTTACAACTTTTTATGCAATTATGAAAGGTTTTTAAAAAGGAAACATTTTTATTATTAATCTTCTTTAAATAAGTCAGTAGATAAATATCTTTCTCCTGTATCAGGAAGTACTACTACAATATTTTTACCTGCATACTCTTGTCTCTTTGCAACTTCAGTAGCTGCAACAAGTGCTGCTCCTGATGATATACCTACTAGAATTCCTTCTGTACTTGCAACTTTTCTTGCTGTTTCAAAGGCATCTTCATTTTCTACTGTAATAATTTCATCGTATAACTTAGTATCTAATACTTCAGGAACAAAACCTGCCCCAAGACCCTGGATTTTATGACTTCCTGCCTTATTCTGTGACAATATTGGTGACCCTGTTGGCTCAACAGCAATAACTTTAACATCTGGATTTTTTTCTTTTAAATACTTACCAGCACCTGTAAGTGTGCCACCAGTACCAATACCAGATACTAATACGTCAACCTTGCCATCTGTCTGTTCCCAAATTTCAGGACCAGTTGTTCTATAATGTACTTCAGGGTTAGCTTGATTAACAAATTGACCTGGTATAAATGAGTTCGGTGTTTCTTTTTGAATCTCTTCTGCTTTAGCTATGGCACCTTTCATTCCTTTTGTACCATCTGTTAGAACCAATTCTGCCCCGTAACCTTTTACAAGCTTTCTTCTTTCAAGACTCATGGTTTCTGGCATTACTATAATGGTCTTATATCCTTTAGCTGCTGCTATAGCAGCAATACCTATACCAGTGTTACCACTTGTTGGCTCTATTATAGTAGCTCCAGGCTTAATAACACCCTTTTCTTCAGCATCAACTATCATCGCCAGTGCTATTCTATCTTTAACACTTCCTGCTGGATTAAAATACTCTAATTTTGCTAATATATACCCACTTACACCTTGGTCTTTCCCATAATTAGAAAGTTCAAGTATAGGTGTGTTCCCAACTAATTCTGTTACGTTCTTTGCTAATCTTGCCATAATAATATCCTCCAATTTTTAATTAATTTATTTTTTTAGTTCACTTCTTAATCAGTTTCATTTTATCTTTAAATTTAGTCTGCTCTTAAATATATATTAATTATACACTATATCTTTATACGTTAAATAACATCAACATCAATACTTTTTATTTATTTAACTAAGAATCCCTTATTGCTTTAGTAAACATACCAGTTTACTTGGTATTATTATATATAACAAAAAATCAATTGTCAAGAAGTTTTTATTACTAGTTTTCTAGATCTTTTTATTAACTTTTTATTACTAGTTTTCAAGAGTCAAAAGTCCTCAGATTATGCCTTTATATCAAAACATAACGTGAGGACTTTTTTCCCCAATTTTAATAGTTGAAAATAAATTCATACTTATCAAGATAACGATCCCTGCTATATACCAACATACTCCCATCAACACCTGTAGTTGCAATGGTATAATCTTCCTCCATACTATTTGCTATACTTGCAAAATATAAAACATCATCATTATCAATTGCCATAAGCAATAATCCAGTATTATTATTACCTACTAGTCTATGATCCCTTGATACTAAGTATATTTTATTATTTCCATAGTAGAGTCCATTCTCTTCAATATACCATGAACTAGCATATTCACTATCTAGTTTATGAAGATATTCATTTCCAATTAACTTGATAATATCATCATCCTTTATCTCGTATGCTTCTGCCAAATAATAATAGTCTTCCTCTTCAAATATAGAATCTTCCTTACTATATTCATAATGAATAAGTAAATAGTCTTCTTGGGAATTAATAGATACATATCTAAGTCCATCACCTTCTGATATTTGGCTAATCTCTTTTTTGATAATTAGCCTATCATTATTATGGTCATAGATATGGGCATATATTTTATTATCCTCTAATGTGATAAGTGCTAATAATTCTTCATCTGTAACTACTTCCATACCAATAATATATTCACTAGAGTTATGATCTAAATCCAATGGATAGTGGGTATTTATTTCACTATATAATATCTTGCCTGACCTTTTTTCATTAAGGGGAACTGATAGTATTCCTGATTTTAATGAATATTCTATGTCTTCATATTCATAATATTGATAATAATTCAAATTAGACATTTCTAGATTAGGAATGGTAAAAAACATTCTATCACCTATAATTACACTTGGTAAATCAGGCATGACCTGTAGTATGTCTCTGTATTCTATGCTAGTAGAATTATACTCTTTTTCAACAATGGCAAGTGCAGATTCTGGAATTTTTATTTTATACAAATTGTTTTCACCTTCAAACTCAAATCTTCCCTGTCCAAGCATTGCCAGTTTTACAGACATATAATCAACATAATCCGCAATTTTAAGTTCCTTTCTACCTATATCCATTTCATTAATATGCCTTTCTATTTCATCAGACACGTTATCACCTATTATCATCATCTGTCTTTTGTCTGAACTATGAGTATATCCACCATACATAGGGTTAAAAACTACGTTGCTCTCTATGCCTTGGTTATAATTTAAATCTACATCCCATCTTAGATTACCATAGTCTGTAAATGTTAGATTAAGCTCTATGCCATCCATAGCAGATATATCACCCTGAAGGGTTTCTTCCCTTAAAATCACATTATCTTTATCATTGTATATGGATTTTGCAGCCAAAAAAGAAAATAGGGACAATCCTAAAAAAGCAACAAACCATATTGGAATATTCTTCATAACCTTCACGCCCCAATCCTTACTTCTCATTTTTTATTAAAGCTTCTACTACTCTATCCGCCTTATAACTATACTGACTTCTCATATATTCCATTAGATTGGTATTTCGTTCTTCTAATTCTAATGTAGTTACATCTCCAATTAAACGACCTTTATGAAGTAGTACTGCTCGGCTTATAAAGTTTTTAATCTCATCTATTAAATGTGTCGATAGTATCAAACATTCGTCGTCTTCTAAAATCCCAATAAGAACCTTATAAAAGTCTTCTCTATTAAATATATCATTACCAGCAAAGGGCTCATCCATTAATATATAATCAGCACCTTGAGACAGGGCTAGGATGACTTCAAACTGATTCTTCTGTCCTGTTGAGAAGTTCTTAATTTTAACCCTTTTAGGCAATTCAAAGAATTCTAACAAAGAGTCAAATCTTTTTTCCTTAAATTTGGGAAATTGCATCTGGTAAAATGCCTTATGGTCTTTAGCATTTAATCCTCCAAAAAACGAGTGTTCACTGGTAGCAAATGCAATTCTTTCTATATTATTTGGTCCAATCTTTTCCCCATTAAGAGTAATCTTACCCTTATCTAGTTTGATAAAGGCTAAAATAGCTTTCATAAGGGTTGTTTTACCTGCCCCATTTTCCCCAAGTAAGCCAACAATTTCTCCTGGTCTAAACTCAAGGGAAACTTGGTCTAGGGCTGTAACACTACTATACTTTTTCAAAACATTATCACATCTAAGCATTTTTATTCCTCCTAAACAATTTCCACTCGGTAAATATAATAAATACTAATAGTCACAGATAAAAAAGTCGATACAGGCAAAATCCAAAAACTATGGAAAGAATGAGTACTATAACTGTAGACTCCCAGTACAGAAATAATTAAT
>CAZOSE010000001.1:8900-27319 GCA_964582385.1 uncultured Lachnospiraceae bacterium | reverse complement strand
CCGCCAGTATAGATCTTTTCCTACTTCTTTCAACTAACACAAGTAAAATACTCATATTAGGAAGTAAAAGCCCCATAAAGCTTAAAGATGTAAAAGATATTGGCTTTGTAAATGGGAAAAGCCTTCCAATATAATCTACTTGCCATAAGTTCCTCCAATTACCATCAACTATACTTATCTTTGGAATCACTATTATATATAATACATAAAATAAAAGGATTAAAATTAGCTGAATAAGCCATATTTCAAGGATTCCTTTTATAGAAAACTTAATTTGATTAATATAAAACTTTAAACGAGAATATCTTCCTGGTAAACGAAGCATTGTATATATGCTTTTACTTCCTATAAAATACTGGTATAACAATAATAAAGGAATTATTGTTAACAAAGCTATAATAATATAAAACAAATTAAACATCCTAAGTCCAGCTATTATTTCACCAAGGCCAGGTGCAACCATTGGTGAGCCAAACTTTTTCTCATGTATCCTAAGTTCCCTTACAATGGCAAAAATAGAGATAGGAATTGTAATTACTTCAAATGTTATTAGAGTTATAAATACACTGCGTTTGATTTTCTTAAGTTGATCAACTCTACTCTCATCCATCTTTATTACCCTCCTCCTCTAATCCCTTTAACATAAGTGGATAACTAAGAATTATCCATAAGTCTATAATAACAAGCATAACTATTACAAAGATAAAGCCACTTATGTCCTGGTAATTACTAAAAAGAAAAGGAAATAGTCCAGCTAATAATACTGAGCGGCGATTACTTTTTAGTAATACCATTACATTCACATAGGCTATTAAAATACCCGAATGAATAAGATAAAGTAAACCAGTAACCACTTTATAAGGATTAATAATAGGGAAAAATTTGTTTAAAAAATCCCATCTTGCAAAAGCTAAAAACAGTCCCTGGTTCATAACTGCTTCCTCTGGTACAAAATGTAGATACATCTGATATCCAAATAGGATTATAATAAATTGAAAGGCAAGTAATATAACTAAAATAGATGATGCAAAAAATGCATTAGTAAAAAACCAAGTGTATTTTGAGACTGGTAACCTTAGATAAGTATACTCTGTTTTGGATACAAGCTTCTGCCTAAGGGATACACTAATAAGGATTATAATGGTAATAATTAAAGCAACTGTGAATATATCTTTTACGTAACTTCTTGCAAGATATTCTTCAAATCGAAGGGACCATGGATGTAATTCTATATTCTCATCAGCCCCATACCAATATTGATTCTGAAATGTTGCATTTTTAAAGTTATTATATAGAAAATACCCCTGGCCAAACCCTAATAAAATTAACAAAGGGACAAATAATTTCCATGTATAAGACCAAAGAACATTCGTTATTGATACAAGTCTTTTATAAAACACCATACTATAAAACCTCCCCACCTTCATACGTCCAATACTTATCTAGTAAACTCTTTGCCTGGTCTAAATTAAGACCCATGGCCTTTGCCGAATTAATAAAGGATAATACTTCATCAGATATAAGTTCTTGCCTGATTAAAATAGTATTATCTTCATTCACCACTACAAGACTTTTAGAGCCAGGATAAGATATTATTATTCCTTCTTCTTCCATTTGCTTATAAGCCTTTTGTACTGTATTAGGGTTTACACCAAGGAGAGTAGATAAGATTCTCCTAGATGGCATTTCATATCCATCCTGTGCATTGCCTGCTAGTATTTCCATTTTTACATGACGAATTATCTGTATGTATATAGGAATAAGTTTATTTAATTCTAGTTTTGTAAAATCAACTATCATATTGTTCAACTCCTTACTGAAGCTTTTCCAACTGTGTCACTCATATGATACAGTTCTAACTGTATTATATGACTGATACAGATAGATGTCAATATATTTTTTGAAATAAAATGTGTTTTTAAACACAATATAATTAACTACTCCTTCGCAAGGTTGACAAGCTGCTTATATTAATTTATATTTAATATAAGTAATTTGATATGTTTAATACACATTAGATGGGAGATGATCTTTTGAAGGTATCAACAAAAGGCCGATATGGCTTAAGAGCAATTATAGATTTAATAATTAATTCAAATGGAGAAAATATCCCCTTAATCACTATTGCAGAAAGGCAGGACATTTCTAAGAATTATCTTGAACAAGTATTTTCAGCCTTACGAAAAGCGGGAATTGTAAAAAGTACCAAAGGGGCACAAGGTGGTTACTACCTGGCAGATAAACCATCAAATATTACAGTTGGGGATGTTCTAAGGGTTTTAGAAGGGGACTTATCAGTAGTAAGTAGTGATCTTGATGACCAAGACAACCCCATAGAAGAATGTATCTCAAGAAATGTTTGGGAGAAAGTTGATAGTAAGGTCAATGAAATTATTGACAGTATTACTCTTGAAGACTTAGTAAATGAATACAGAAATGATAGCAATACCCTAATGTATTATATTTAAGTGTGTAGAGGGTCGTTTCCCCTCCGTGTATTATTAACTTATAATGAGAGTATATAAATTCTTTGTATGATCAACCAATTAAAAAGGCTGTATATGTATACAGCCTTTTTCAAATATAGTTTTACAATATGTTTTTGACACTCTAATCTTCAATTAATATAGCCCTTACTGGAGAACCCTCTACACCTGCTATCTTTATAGGCACTGCAACAAGGAAGTACTCTCCTTCTTCAATCTCTTTTAAATCTAAGCCTTCAAGTATTACTATATCAGCTCCCAATAAAGTTTTATGAGTTTCATGTTTTGGCTGACTTCTCTCAATTCCTAAAGAGTCAATTCCCACTCCTTTAATTTCCTTATCAGTTAAATAAGCAGCACCTGTCTTATCTACGAAGATAAAATCAGTTTCTAATATATCTTCAAAGGAGTTTTTAGTCTTTAATATTACAAAGTCATCCTTTTTAATATCTAGATCTAATAAATCATCTTTAGAAATACCATCATCAACGTGTGTCAAATCAAACACCTTACAATTAGTTACAACCTGCTCTAACTTGAAAGTATCTAGGGTTTCTCCACCTTCAATCATATGCAAGGGCCTATCTAAATGAGTTCCTGTATGAAGGTTCATTTCTAATCTAGATTCATAAGCAGAAGCACCAGTTTTAAAGTCACTATCTATAGAAATAATAGGTCTTTTAAAGTCCCTACCTTTGTAAACAGGCATATCCTTATGTATAGTCATTGATATATCATGTATCTTCATAATGTCCTCCTTTTAAGCCAAGTACCAATTTATCAGTACTTTGAATGTTTCAGTTACATATTTCTATATTTATATTTCTAGTTATACCTTTTTAGTAAATTTCTATTTGTATATATTTTAAATTACATATTTATTTATATATTCCACCATTTCCTACCATCATTTGCTAATAATTCAAAGGCCTTTAGTGGTCCCATACTTCCAGCATGATAGTTAGGGAAGTTCTGTTCTTTACTTTCCCTATGTTTAATAATTGTTTCTGCCAAAATCCAAGCTGATTCAACCTCATCCCATCTAGAAAATAAAGTTCCATCACCTTTTAGCATATCGTAAATCAAGCGTTCATAGGCTTCAGGTGTATTGCCTTGTGTAGGACTTTCGTAACTTGTTTCCATATGCATTGAAATAATGTCATTATAGGTATTAAAATCTTTTGTATTAAAATGCATACCCATACCAACTTTAGGTTGGATTCGAATAACTAATAAGTTAGGTTCTTGGGACTTTTCCTCAAAATATAGAATATTGGGTAATTCCTTAAATTGTATTACAATTTCAGCTGAATTAACCCCTAACCTTTTTCCAGTTCTAACATAGAAGGGTGTACCATACCACCTAAAATTATTTATATGCATTTTCAGTGCCACAAAGGTTTCAATGTTGGAGTTAGCATCCACATCATCTTCTTCTCTGTAGGCAACTACTGGTTCTCCTTTAATCAGTCCCTTGTCATACTGTCCAAATACAACATTATCCCTTAGTAGTTCTGGTGTGAATTCCTCGATAGCCTGAATTACTTTTTGCTTTTCAGTACGTATAGCATCCATTGTTAAGCGAACTGGTGCTTCCATTGCGACTAGGGATAAGGTCTGAATTATATGGTTTTGAACCATATCCCTTAAGGCTCCTGACTCTTCATAATAATCTCCCCTTGTTCCAATTCCTTTATCCTCAGCAATTGTAATTTGTATATTATCTATATACTTATTACTCCACAATGCTGTAAATACTGGGTTAGTAAAGCGAAGAATCATTATATTTTGAATCATTTCCTTACCTAGATAATGATCTATTCTATAAATATCCTCTTCAGAATAAACATCCAAAAGACTATTATTTAATTCTCTCGCTGTTTTTAAATCCTTACCGAAGGGTTTTTCAATAATAAGTCGGTTCCAAGACAAACCTTCTCTATTTGCAAGGCCACTATAATCTAATCCCCTTACAATTATTTGAAAATAATCTGGTGCAACTGCCAAATAATACGCACGGTTCCCACCTGTATGTCTTTCCTTATCCAAATCATCTAAAAATACTTTTAAATCTTTATAGCCATTTATATCATTAAATTCTAACTTGTAATAATATATACACTCTTTAAGTCTGTTCCAGTGCTCATCTAATATTTCATTTCTGGAAAACTTTTTTAGGGCTTCTAAAACTCTATTTAGATACTCTTCTCTATTAATATCTCGTCTTCCTATTGATACAATAGCGAAATGCTCTGGTAACAAATCGTCATAAACTAAATTGTATAAAGCAGGTATTAGTTTGCGTCTCGTTAAATCCCCAGTCCCACCAAATATAACCATAATTGCTGACTGATTTTTCTTTATATTTTGGTCCATTAGCTAATCCTCCTTATAAAACAACTAATCTATATTTATTATTGCCAATCCGTATGGAAAATACCATCTTTATCAATTCTTTCATAGGTATGGGCTCCAAAGTAATCCCTCTGAGCCTGTAACAGGTTGGCTGGAAGTTGAGATGAGCGGTAACCATCATAATAAGATACGGCACTTGTAAATCCTGGAATAGCAACTCCTGCCCTTACTGCAAGGGAAATTACCTCTCTCCACTCATATTGATACTTGTCAAGAATATCAGTAAAATAATCATCCAATAAAATACTAGATAAGTTTTCATCTTTATTGTACGCATCATATATTTTATTTAAGAACTGAGCCCTAATAATACAGCCTCCTCGGAAGATCTTTGCTATATCACCCAGGTTCAAATCCCAGTTATTTTCTTTGGATGCAGTTAACATCAAATCAAATCCTTGGGCATATGCACAGATCTTACTAGCATATAAAGCTTTTCTTATAGCTTCAATAAAGGCTTTCTTATCCTCTATTTGATAATCATTTTGATTAGGTCCTGATAATTTGTTTGATGCCTTAAGTCTTTCATCTTTCATAGATGATAAGTAACGTGAGTATACTGCTTCAGTGATACTAGGGATTGGTGAACCAATATCAAGAGCTACTTGGCTTGTCCATTTTCCTGTCCCCTTATTACCTGCCTTATCTAGAATCATATCCACTAGATAATTATCAGTCTCTTCATCCTTTTTAGCGAATATATCCGCTGTAATTTCAATTAGATAACTGTTTAATTCTCCCTCATTCCACTCAGAAAACACACAATGAAGCTCTTCTGGTGTCATATTAAGTACTTCCTTCATAATGAAATATGCCTCACTGATTAGCTGCATATCTGCATATTCAATCCCATTATGAACCATTTTTACAAAATGTCCCGCACCATTAGTTCCAATATAAGTACAACAAGGCTCATTATCCACCTTTGCAGAAATTGTTGTAAGAATCTCTTCCACTAATTTATAGGCTTTACTATCTCCACCAGGCATTATGGAAGGGCCATTTCTTGCACCTTCTTCTCCTCCTGAAATACCTGTGCCAATAAAGTAAATCCCCTTTTCTTCTAGTCTACTACTTCTTCTTACAGTATCCTTATAAAACGAGTTGCCGCCATCCATTATTACATCACCCTTTGATAAAAGGGGGAGTAGGGTGTCTATTGTTTCATCAACGGCCTGACCAGCCTTTACCATCATAATAATCTTTCTTGGCTGTTCTAAAGACTCTACAAAGTCTTCAATACTGTAGGTTCCGGTAATATTATTAAAATCTGTTTCCTCTAATAATTCACTGGTTCTTTCATCACTACGGTTATATATAGATACCGAAAACCCATTATCAGCAATGTTCAATGCTAGGTTCTTACCCATAACAGCCAGTCCAATAACACCAATTTGTTGTTTATTCATATAAATGCCTCCAATATCAATCCCATCACTAAGCCTTTATGGCTTCATCAAATGAAATATCTTTCTGTTAGTACATATATTTTATCTTATTTACTCTGCTAATTTATATATGTTTAGTATATCTTCTTTACTTAATACATCATAGGATTGAACCCCATTTTTCCCACCATCTGTGGTTGTATTAACCAAGAGTTCATAGTCTTTTCCTTCTATTCCAATTTCCTTCATAGACACAGGCATTCCCAAAGACCTAAAATAATTCTTCATTGCTTCAATACCTTCTAAAGCAGTCTTTTCATGATCATCTTCATCTAATTCCACACCCCAAACCCTAGTTGCCATTTGAAGGAAGTTATTGATGTCTTTTTTGTATTCATATTTTGCCCAGGCTGGAAATATAACTGATAATGAGGCTCCGTGGGCTACATCAAAGAGTCCACTAAATTCATGGGAAATTCTATGGGCAGGCATCAATCTGCTTCTTCCACATTCTGTTAGTCCATTATGGGATAAACTAGATGCCCACATTAAGGTTGCCCTTGCTTCATAATTATCTGGCTCATTAACTGCTATAGGCCCTGCTTCCTTAACCGCAACTAAAAGTCCCTCACTTATTCTATCAGTTAGATCAGTATCTTTATCTGGACTATAGTATCTCTCCATTGTATGCATCATAATATCTACAACTCCACAGGCTGTTTGGTATTTAGAAACACTATAAGTTAACTCTGGATTTAAAAATGCAAAGATTGGCTTATTAGCTTCTGAGTTTACAGATCTCTTAAGCTTTTTTTCATCATGGGTAATTACATAAGAATTACTCATTTCACTCCCTGCTGCCGCCATAGTTAAAACAACACCTACAGGAAACTTTTCAACTTTATCTAACTTAGTATAATTCTCAATCATATACCATGGGTCTAAATCATTAGCAAGACTTAGTCCAATTGCCTTAGCTGAATCTATTACACTGCCACCACCTACAGCAAGAATAAGATCTACATTTTCCTTTTTACTAAGTTCAATCCCTTTTCTAACTAGGTCTAGTTTAGGATTGGCTTCAACACCGCCTAATTCACAGTAGGAAATACCTAGGTCAGAAAGATCTTTTGTGATTTCATCATATAAGCCTGACTTTTTGATACTTCCACCGCCGTAGTGAAGTAGAATCTTCTTATACCCAAGTTCTTTAATTGTTTCCCCTAATTTGTCTTCTACTCCCTTTCCAAAATAAACCTTTGTAGGAGTATAATATTCAAAGTTTTGCATTTTATCGTCTCCTTATAATTTGTTTTATATTCGTGGTTTGCCGTGTTTGCTGTTTTTGCGAAACTCTATTTTCTTATTTAGTTTTTATGAGCTTATACAAATTTTTCGCTACAAGCGTGAAGAACACGCGATTTTCGCGAAAATCTTTGTATAAGCTCATAAAAACAATTAAGTTTATCTGGTTTCGCAAATAATATGCATTATACTCATTATAGCAAATCGGACATTTAATTAAAACAAAAAAGCCCGGTAAAACTACATACTGTGATTATGTCACACAATCTAGTTGTATAGTAGTTTTACCGATTATTAGTTTGCTTCTTTATAGTTTATTACTTTGTTAGTTTGTCTATTACCAGGCCTATTTCCTTTAGTTTGGCATCTGTTTCTTCGGGGTTTCCTGATTCTACTGCTTCTTTAACACAAGAATCAATATGGCCATGTAAAACTTCATTGTTAACCTTCCGTAGAATTGCCTGGGTAGCCATGATTTGATTAGATATATCAATACAATATCTATCATCATCAATCATTTTAATAATACCATCTATTTGCCCTCTTGCTGTTTTTAATAGCCTGGATACTTTATCCTTATTGCCTTTCATCAAATCTCCTCCGATTCTATTGTTAACCGAAAAGTCCCTTTTTTTCTTTAATTGAAGTAACCTCATATCCTGCTTCTTCAACTACATCCTTAATAACTTGATCAGCTACATCTTTTGAATAAGTTGCACTTGCCCTATTTTTTTTGAAGTCAACCTTTGCACTTATTCCGTCAATTTCGTTTAATGCCTTATCTACTCTTTTTTCGCAATGTTCACATGTCATGCCTTTAATTTCTATAGTCTTTTTCATATTATCATTCCTTCCCGCTTTTAAAAGCTCTAAGTCTTAGTGCATTAGTTACTACAAATACAGAACTCAAACTCATTGCCGCTGCTGCAAACATCGGATTTAATGTTATGCCAAATGGAGCAAACAATAAGCCAGCTGCTAATGGGATTCCTAAGGTGTTATAGAAGAATGCCCAGAATAAGTTTTGTTTTATATTCTTAATTGTCGCCTTACTTAACTCAATTGCTGTAACTGCATCTTGTAAGTTACTATTCATTAATACTATATCTGCTGATTCGATAGCTACATCAGTACCTGCACCAATTGCAACACCAACATCTGCTCTTACTAGTGCTGGTGCATCATTGATTCCATCACCAATCATAGCAACCTTATTACCTGCATCTTGAATCTCTCTTATTTCTCTTTCTTTATCTTGTGGCAATACATCGGCAACTACATAGTCTAAATCTAATTGTTTCTGAATTGCCTTAGCGGTCTTTGTATTATCACCTGTTAACATAACCACATTAATACCCATATTCTTAAAGTGTTTAATAGCCGTTATACTACTTGGTTTTACAACATCTGCCACTGCAATAACTCCGATTAGGGTCTTGTTTTCTGCAAAGTATAGAGGTGTTTTCCCTTCATTTGCAAAATTATCTGCTGATTCTTCATGGTCATATACCTTGATACCATTCTCATTCATATAAGCAAGATTACCTGCATTGTATTCTTTACCATTAACTTTTGCAAATATTCCTCTTCCAGATACAGCTTGGAATTCTTCCACATCTTTTATATCAATGTTTTCTTCCTTAGCTTTTGTAATTATGGCTTCTGCTAGGGGATGTTCTGAAGGTTTTTCAATGGAAGCTGCAAGCTCTAAAAACTTATCCTGGGAAATATCATTAAACACAATTATATCTGTAACCTTTGGTTTTCCTTCTGTTATAGTTCCTGTCTTATCTAAAACTACGGTATTTACAGAATGAAGTGTTTCTAAGGCTTCTGCTGATTTAATTAATATACCATGGCTTGCACCCTTACCTGTACCTACCATAATTGCAAGAGGTGTTGCAAGTCCTAAAGCACATGGACATGAAATAACAAGTACTGCAATGCCGATTGACATAGCAAATTCAAAAGGATATCCAAGTAGCAACCAAACTATCGTTGCAACAATTGCTATTACAATAACTATAGGAACAAATATACCACTTATCTTATCTGCTAATTTAGATATTGGTGCCTTTGATGAACTTGCCTCTTCTACTAATTCAATTATTTGGGCAAATGTAGTATCAGATCCTACCTTAGTTGCCTTAAATTTAAAATAGCCTGTTTTATTAGTTGTTGCGGCAATTACTTTATCTCCAACATTCTTCTCTACAGGTATACTCTCACCTGTAAGGGCTGCCTGGTCAATTGATGTACTTCCTTCAACAATTACACCATCTACTGGTATGTTTTTACCTGGTCTTACAACAACTATATCTTCAACAACAACATCCTCAACTGGAATCTCAACTTCACTTCCATCTCTAATAACAAATGCTGTCTTAGGTGCAAGATCAAGCATCTTAGATATAGCTTCTGATGTTCTTCCTTTCGATCTAACCTCCAAGTACTTACCCATGGTTATAAGGGCCAAAATCATTCCTGCTGATTCAAAATATAAATCATGGGAATATTGGGCAACCATGTCCATATTACCATGTCCTAGACCATAACCAATTCTATATATTGCAAATATTCCGTACACTAAAGCCGCACCAGAACCAAGGGCAATTAGTGAATCCATATTCGGGTTACCATTAAATAGGGTTTTAAATCCTATCGAATAGTACTTACGATTTATATACATTATAGGTAGTGTTAGGATAAACTGTGTAAATGCAAATGATAAGGCATTGTTATGCCCTGTTAACCAAGATGGTATAGGCAAATTAACCATTGGACCCATAGCTATATAAAATAAAGGAATCAAAAATATAAAAGATACAATAACTCTAATCTTTAACTCCTTCTCTGCATCTTCTGCAGGATTTCTTGCCTCCTTACCAGATGCACTAACTTTACTACCTCCAACTTCACTTGCCTTAGTATGAAGAGATGCTCCATAGCCTGTTTTTTCAACTATCTCTATAATCTTATCATTATTAAGGACTTCCTCGTCATAATCTACAGTTAAAATATTATTAACTAAATTAACATTAACATCTATTGCGCCATCTAACTTTTTAACATTTCTTTCAACGGCTGCTGAACATGCAGAACATGTCATTCCTGTTACATCAAATCTTTGTTTCATAATATATTCTCCTTCCTTTGTCACTATACCCCCCTGGGGTATCTTAAGTGTATAATAATTATTCTTCTTTGTCAATTATCTTTTTATTATTAATATACTTTTTTGCTTTTAATTCAATTGAAAAGTTAAATCCTACCCACTTCTATTAAATTACTGATATTCTCTAGTATTATCTATATTTTTATTTATATAATATTTATTGTCACTTTAATTAAAAAACTGCTATATATACACATCTTACATGTCTATATAGCAGTTTTCATTCTTTAAACATTACTTATTATTTAAAATAATCTGGTATTAATAACAAAATATAAGTTATAGCCATAAAAGGTACATGTTAACTCCTTATTTATAGCCAAGTTAAGCTGTTTGAACAGCTTATTAGTGTTATGATTAAACCATTAATAATTCCAGGCAAATACGGATTGTTTGTTCTCTTATATATTGCTCTTGATATTAATGTTGCAAGTGGTAGATATATTAATATCGGGAACAATGGTGTAGTAACCATATTATATGGTTCCCCGTTTAAGAACATAAATCCAGTCACTCTGAAAGTTCCATATTGAAGTATTAGTAAAAGTAAAGGTGGTAAAGCACTAAAAATTGTTAATAGCAGTATATTTGTCCATCTTTTCTTACCTATTTCCACATAGTTAAAACTATTAGTTACTACAGAACTTGTTATATACCATGTGAGGAAGAAAATCATATAAGGGAATAATGATACTAATATAATCTCCTTACTAAATGTCTTCATTGCAATTACCCAGATTCTAAAGTCTGTTTTAAAGAAGTAATCCGCGAAAAAGACAAATCCGTAAGTTACAACTACAACAATTAAGGATAATATTACTGTCTTAATTAGCTTTGATCCGTCTAGCTTAACGCCATATTCTCTAATATCGATATTTTCTTTCTTCCAATAAATAAAATAGCTAACAAACATAGACAGTATAGAAAACAATCCACATAAAAAGGCCCACAAGCTTACTCCCCACATCATACTCTGTTGAAATATTTCTCGAGTAAAGGTAAATGAATTACAGATACCTAAAAGAGGGAAATATATAATTGTTCCAAAAGCTGCCCCAAGAATCAAGCTTCCAAAGAAGTATCTTTTACCTACCTTATCCATTGGTCTAGCTTTTACAACTTCATTAGAACTTAGTTCCACAAAAAATGGTGTCTTTACCATTGCTACTGTGAAGCTGATAACAAAGAATACAACTCCCACTAATCCCACTAAGTTGAAAAACTCTTTTACTTGCCAAACTTGGTTGTTTTCAGATATTGGTCTTGGAGCCCCAAGTGATTCTTCAAAAAATTGAATCGTAGCTGCTGTCGATTGCTTTGAAAAATGAGACCAAGGATGAATTATCTCAGGGTTATATATTACCCTTATTGCTTCCTCTCCATCAATTTCCTCTTTATAAATCGTTCCTGCCTTTTTTAAATTGCTCATATCCGGCTCGTTACCAAAGTTTAGGAAAGACTGAGCATTTTTATATTTCATGTAATCACGAGGTGGTGTCATGTTGCCATTTTCATCAACATCTCTCATGAAAAACTCATCATATTGACATGCAATGATTCCAACATCACGTGTACCATAAATATTATGAAAACTACCCTCTGGACTGGCATATTCTGCATCTGCACTATTAAGAAGTACCGCAGATATTAGTTGTTTAGGTCTCTCGTTATCTATAAAAACCGAAACATTTGATGACATCCCCCCCATTGAATGACCAGTTACACCTATTCGATCAGAATCCACATAACTCAAATTAGAAATCATTGCAACTGCTTCGTTCATCCCAGTTACTACATTATCGACTGCTTTAGCAAAATCTGAATGACCATGTGAAGGCATATCCATTGATAATACTACAAATCCTCGTCTTGAAAGTTCCGTATAGTTAGCATCCTGCATCTCACGATTATTAAACATACCATGACTTGTTATAATTGCTGGTGCAGGATTCTCACTGCTTACCCCTTTGGGAACAAATAACAGACCACTCATTGTATAACCAGCACTGGTTTCAAAACGTAAATCTTTTATTGTCGTATTAAATTTATCCGTCTGCACATATGAAGCTCCAACCATACTAAGTAACATTAGAAGTATCGAGATTAACAACAAGCTCTTTTTTCTATCTTTTTTTATTAACATTCCTTACCTCCTCGTACTGTAGCTACTATTTGGCTATTTGCGAAACTAGGTAAGTTTAATTGTTTCCCAAACAACTATAGCTGCTATTATAAGCTCTTTTGGTTTCTTAAAATAATTGTTTTCCTAATACAATAATCATAAACATTTCAACAAAAAGGTTATAAGCAATCAGTATTCAAATACTTTTTCACCCCCATTAGATAGTGTTGTTAACAAATTTAAAGTTTCTCGTTTCAATGTGTGAGTATATATAGTAGAATAAGCTATAAGGAATCCTTCTTTACTAAGTAAAACTCGGTTTGAAATTTGATTTTACTATATAAATTTAATATGATTCCTTGTTTGTAAGCCTTTTTCTAAAATCGTTGGTAAAGAACTCCCTTATAAATATATGCTATGAATAGAAATATAGAAACACATATCGTTCAGTGTTGCATAATATGTGACAGTGCTGCACTATCATTATCATTGTATAATAGCAGTAACATATAATCTATACCAATTATTACTAATTATTTGCTATTTTTTTAGTGAAATTGTACGAATAGAATGTGAGGTGTGAAATGGAACTAAAATGGATGGGACGTTACAGAGAAATAATTCGAAATATTATGCGCCACGGTAATTTATATGCTAGAACATATAATAATCCATTATCCGATGGGACTGGGGTAACCTTGTCATCGCTTGAATGGCAGGCATTTGAGTGTATTGTTGAATTTGAAAGTGAAAACTATAATATGTCAGTTTTATCTGATAAAGTAGGAATTCCTAAAAGCAATTTTTCTAAATATGTAAAGACAATGGTTGAGCATGAGTTAATTGAGCGTTACCAAAAAGTCGATAATAAAAAAGAAGTAATATTAAAAGTTACTGATTTCGGTAAAGATTTCTATAAGTCGCGCAGTGGCTACATTGCAGAGGAATGGGCAGATGTGTTTGCAATCCTTGATAATTTTACTGATGGGCAGTTAGATCAAGTAGCTCTATTTATTGAGAATCTTTCCGAAAGTTTTGATCCACATAAAACAAAAGCTAGTAAGCTCAAAAAAATAAAGTAAGCCCTGATTAGGTTTTATATTATCTAATTAAATAAGATAATATAATCTTATGCTTGTAAATTAAATTTAATCCCAAAAACCAAAAAAGGTGTTGCACTTAAAATGTGAACTGACCCAATAAGTTAGACTTTATTGGGGTCACATAAATCAAGTGACAACACCTTTTTATAATGTTTTATATTATTCCTAAGTCTCTAGCAGCAATATTCCAGTATCTATCAGGTACATTTCTAAATTTTAATTCAATACCATCTTCTATAGCATATTCATAAGCACGTTTAGAACATAAGGGCCCCCAGTTGATTCCTTCTTCCACTGATTTTATAATGCACTTAGGCCACACTCCACCCTTTTCCATTAGGGAACTTTTATGAAACATTCTTCGAAACTTATCTATATCATAGGGAATACTTTTAAATTCAGTCTCCCATTTATCTTCTTTCCACTCCAAGGTGCAATAATGAGCCGTTGCTTTTTCACCAATAGCAACACCTACTGAGCCAGGATTGATTAAAACCTTACCATTATATTCATAATATGTACGGTGATGTGTATGTCCACTTAAGATGTATTTTTCATTCATTTTCTTCATACATTCTCTAGTATTATCTTCTTCTTCAAATAGAAGTTCTTTTATATTTCTTTGGGAGCCATGAACTAGCAACAAAGGATCCCTGCCTTCTATTTCAACAGTACACTTTAGAGGAAGTCCCCTCAAATAATCTATATCCCTGTAGGTTAACTTTTCATAAGTATATAGTAGGCTTCCTTCATAAGAAGAGTAGTTCCATCCATCTTCTATACCATCATCATGTTTGATGAAGTATTCCTCTCTATTACCTTTTATAATCCAAACTCTATAGCTTCTCTTTAACTCTTTTATTAAACTAATTGTAGCCTGCGGATCAGGGCAATCGCTAATATAATCTCCTATTAAGCATATGCCATCTATGAAAGATTCGTTAATATCCTCAATACAAGCTTGAAGTGCGACCTTATTACTATGAATGTCACTTAAGATTGCTAATCTCATACTTTCGGAGTTCAAACCCTATAAACTTATAATGTACCGAACTCCCTCACACCACCCTTCTATCAACAAGTTATTTACGAAACTCAAATACTCTTTACTTTATATTATTTTACCATGATAACAAACAATAATCAAAAATACTTTATACATTATATGATAATTTTCATTAATCATTAAATATAAATAAATAATACATGCAACAATTATCATCAGTAACAAATAGCTAAAATCTCAATGATAGTGGTGTTTAAAAGTAGTTTAAATCAAAACATCGGTGATTTGTATATACGTCTAATACAAATCACCGATATTTTCTCTTTTGTAATTTAGTTACGAGGTTAACTAATTTATATATAAACATTAGGAGAGGAAAATGTTAATATCTTTATTTAACCATAGCTAAAATCTCTTCTTTTGGTTGTACTCCAACCTTCTTACTAACAACTTCACCGTTCTTTATAGCAAGTAAAGTAGGAATACTCATAACCTTATACCTACTAGCAAGTTCTGTTTGTTCATCAACATTAATCTTGACAACCTTGACAGAACCTACTGTTTCATCTGCTATCTCATCAATAACAGGTGAAAGCATCTTACAAGGCCCACACCATCCAGCCCAAAAATCTAATAATACTGGTTTATCTGAATTCATAACCTCATTCTCAAAATTTTCTTTAGTAACTGTAACTACATTCATAACTAATACCCCTTTCATAATGACGGAATCTAATCAACCTATTTCTCTTAACCTTGTCATTCTTTAAAATATTCTTGTTTTTTATTTTTTCTAGATAATCACTTTATATATATAACTACTATCTATATTATACACCTATGGAAATAAATTTCCGTAACCTACTCACACACTTCCTCCATTATCTTCTCATAGACTTTTATGAATCATATTCTTGAACTTTTGTGCACTTAAACCTTTTATGAATATTATTGAATATATTCTTTAACTTTTATGAATATTATTTCTTTACATTCAATCTTAATAATGATATACTTTTAGTGTAAATAGAAGATTTAAGGCATGAGATGAAGAGACGCCGCACAAAACCATCCTTTGGATAGGTATTTTTGTGTGGCTTTTTTTTATTCTTCTCATAATAAGGAGGAATTTTATGCGTGACTCATATGATTTAGTCATAATTGGAGCTGGAGTATCCGGCGCCTACATTGCAAGGGAACTATCAAGATATGATCTTAGAATTCTTATACTTGATAAAGATAATGATGTAGCTAATGAAACAACTGCAGCAAACAGCGCAATTATTCACGCTGGTTATGATCCAAAACCTGGCACAGCAATGGCTAAGTTTAACGCACCTGGAAACCTAATGTATGATAAAGTATGTGATGAACTAGATGTCCCTTTTAAAAGATGTGGTTCTATAGTAATTGGCTTTGATGATCATGATAAAGAAACAATCGAAGAATTATATAGACGGGGTCTTAGTAATGGTGTTCCAGACATGAGAATACTCAACCATGATGAAATATTAGAGTTTGAACCTAATATAAGCCCTGAAGTTAAACATGCATTATATGCGCCTTCTGCAGGTATAATAAACCCTTGGGAACTGGCTATAGCCCTCGCAGAAAACGCAGTAGATAACGGAGTAGAATTAAAATTAGAAACAAAAGTAACAAATATAAAAAAAGATGATGATTCTTACACAGTAATTACAGATAAAGGTAACTATTCAACAAAATATGTAGTCAACTGTGCAGGAGTATACGCAGATGAAATACATAATATGGTATCTAAGCCATCATATACAATCCGCCCTCGAAGAGGTAATTATTATGTCTTAGATAACACAGTAAAAGATTTAGTTAATCATATTATCTTTCAAGCTCCTACTAAGGTGGGAAAAGGAGTCTTAATTACTCCAACTGTAGATGGTAACTTCTTAATTGGACCAGATTCAGAATTCCTAGATGATAAAAGTGATAAATCAACAGGCATGGATAATCTTGAATTTGTTAAAAGCTCAGGTTTGAAAGCCTGCCCTACAATTCCTTTTCATAAAGTGATACGCTCATTTTCAGGACTTAGGGCAACTAGTAATCTAGAAGATTTTATTGTAGAAGAAGCCAAGGATGCTAAAGGTTTTATTGATATTGGAGGTTTTGAATCTCCAGGTCTATCTTCTATTCCATCTGTTGCAGACCATGTAGTAAGTATTATAAGGGAAAGAAATGGTGGTTTAAAGAAAAGAGATAACTTTAATCCTAGAAGAAGACCTGTAATCAGATTTAATCATTTATCTTCAGATGTCAAAGCAGATTTGATAAATCAAGACTCAGCATATGCTAATGTAATCTGTCGTTGTGAAACTGTAACTGAAGCCGAGATTGTTGATTGTATCCATAGAAATGCCGGTGCAAGATCTGTAAAGGCTGTTAAAAAGCGTGTTCGACCAGGAGCAGGCCGTTGTCAGGGTGGCTTTTGTGGACCAAAAGTAGTAGAAATACTTGCACGTGAACTTGGTAAAGACTGGACCGATATTCCTTATGATGGTAGTGATTCATATATCTTAACAAGTGAAACAAAGGAAGAATCTGGAGGCGAAAACTAATGATAAATTACGAAGTTGTAATAATTGGTGGCGGACCAGCTGGACTTGCAGCTGCCATAGAAGCTAAAAATAATGGTGCAACTAATATATTAGTAATAGAAAGAGACAGAGAACTAGGCGGTATATTACAACAATGTATTCATAATGGTTTTGGGCTTCATGTATTTAAAGAAGAACTTACAGGACCAGAATACGCCCATCGCTTTATTAAAGAATTAAAGGATATGGGAATAGAATATAAACTAAATACCATGGTTTTATCACTAGATAATAATAAGGTAGTTCATGCAATTAGCCATGATGATGGATATTTAATCATTCAGTCAAAAGCTGTTATCCTTGCTATGGGATGTAGAGAGCGAACTGCTGGTGCAATTAACATACCAGGCACAAGACCATCTGGAGTATTTACAGCAGGAACAGCACAAAGATATATAAACATGGAAGGTTACATGGTAGGTAAGAAGGTAGTTATTCTTGGCTCAGGAGATATTGGTCTTATAATGGCTAGGCGAATGACCCTAGAGGGAGCTAAGGTTCTTGCAGTAGTAGAACTAATGCCTTATTCTGGTGGACTTAACAGGAATATAGTACAGTGTTTAGATGACTACGACATTCCCTTATATTTAAGCCATACCATAACTGATATTAAAGGAATAGATAGGGTTACTTCGGTAACAATTTCTCAAGTAGATGAAAACATAAAACCAATTCCTGGAACAGAATTTGAACTTGAATGTGATACAGTACTTCTTTCTGTTGGGTTAATTCCAGAAAACGAATTATCAGAACAAGCAGGAATAAAAATAGATCCACGAACTAAGG
>CAZOSE010000001.1:0-8890 GCA_964582385.1 uncultured Lachnospiraceae bacterium | reverse complement strand
ACATCAATAGATGGAGTGTTCGCATGCGGAAACGTAGTCCATGTCCATGACCTTGTGGACTTTGTTACAGAAGAAAGCCAAAGAGCAGGTAAAAATGCTGGTAGATACGTAAAGAACCTAATAAGTAACCAAGGCAGGTCCTTTGAAACCAGTGCATTAGATGGCATAAGTTATATTGTTCCACAAAAGGTTAGGCTAGACAATATAGAAGATAAACTTGATATATTCTTACGAGTAAGAGGCATTTATAATGATGCTAAACTAGTTCTTAAAGCAGATGATGAAGTCATCAAAGAATACAATAAAAGACACCTAGCTCCAGGTGAAATGGAGCATTTGATTCTTCCAAAAACATTGTTCGATGGCAAAGACTTTAAAACCTTAACTATAGAAGTAAAGGAGGCAAACTAATGGAAAAGCACAATCTAATATGCATTAACTGCCCTATGGGATGTCGTTTAGAAGTAGTTAGCACAGAAAAGGGAGGCTGGTTAATAGAAGGTAATCAGTGTAAACGGGGAATAAGTTATGCCCAAAAAGAACTTACTGCACCCACTAGAACCCTAACCACAACTATAAAAGTTGATGACAATCCACTAAGACGCTTACCTGTAAAGTCAAGTGACGGTCTACCAAAAGAAAAGTTGTTTGAAGCTATGAACCTAATCAATCAAATAATTATAAAAACTCCAATTGCTGTTGGAGACATTATATTAGAAAACATACTAGATACAGGCGTTAATATTGTTTCAACAAGAGATCTATAACATTAATAATCATCTATAAGCAAAAAATCCACCTGGTAATCGTAGTTAGTCTAGTTTATATTAATTTGTTTTATCTCTTTATAAGCAAACAAATCGATATAGGTTAGTCCAATTATAATTATAAGGTGGATTTTCTCACTTTACTTATCACATAGAACAGAGGATGAAGTTGACACTGCTATGGCACCCGCTTTAAGAGAAAGAGTTACGGCTTCATTGTACCACACATGCTCAGATACTCATATATTTTATAATTATTCAATTTTAAAGTATAATCAAAATAATATTGTAATTTAACACATTATTAATTATACTTACTATGTTATTCATAATAGTAGAAAGAAGGTTCGATATGAAAATTTATAAAACTAACAATTACTATGAAATGAGTTGTAAAGCTGCTAACATTATAGCTGCACAAATAACCTTAAAACCTGACAGCGTTTTAGGGCTTGCTACAGGCTCTTCACCAGAGGGTATTTACCAGCAGTTGATTTCTAAGTATCTTAGAGGCGAAATAGATTTTTCCAATATCAATACTGTAAATTTAGATGAATATGTTGGCTTAGATAAGAACGATACACAAAGTTACCAATATTTTATGAACAAAAAGTTATTTAGACATGTTAACATCCCAGCTAGCAATCATCATTTGCCTGATGGAATGGCTAAGGATAGTGAAAAAGAATGTCAAAACTATGACAAACTAATAGAGGATTTAGGTAATGTTGATTTACAGTTACTAGGACTTGGCTTAAACGGTCACATTGGTTTTAATGAGCCAAACTCCCACTTTTCAAAAGGAACTTACTTAGTTGGTCTAGCTAAAACTACAATTGAAGCCAATTCAAGATTCTTTGAGAACTACGAAGATGTACCACGTTTTGCCCTTACTATGGGTATTAAATCAATTATGTCAGCTAAGAAGATTCTTCTAATTGTAAGCGGTAGAGATAAAGCCGAGATATTAAAACAAGTTGTAACCGGCAGAATAACACCAGAAGTACCTGCATCCATACTTCAACTTCATAATGATGTAACCATAGTTGCAGACAGCGAAGCTTTATCTTTATTATAATTTAATATTTAGTTTGTGCTTCTCAAATGATACTTTGTTTATAAATTTTATATAGGACTCGGGTGTCAAAAGTCCTAACAATATGTCTTTTTTGAATACATGTGCATTCATGCGCATGTATTCATCAAGATACACTAAAGCGGGCTTTTGACACCCTAATCCTAATAGTTTATAAATAAAGTCAAAGTTTAAAAAGTCAGCTCTTGAAGTTTTTTCTTGTCAGTTATCTCAACTACACCACGAGATAGGTTTACAATTTCTTCTACAGCAAAATAATTTAGCATTCTGGTTACTACTTCTCTCGCACTTCCAATATATTTTGCTATTTGCTCATGGGTCAGTTTTATTTTATTATCTTTAATTCTTGTGCTTTCATCATACAAGAAAATTGCTAGTCGCTTATCAAAACTCATAAATAAAATCTGTTGCATAGCCCACATAGATTCTGAGAAATGGTCAATTATTATTCTATTAGTAAAGCTTTCAACATATACATTTTCTTTACACAGCTTGTCAAATATTATTGGCGAAACCTTTAAAACTTCACAGTCAGCTTCTGCATCTATATGAACATCAAAGGTAATTTGATTAATTACACAAGAGGCCGACAAAATACAGATATCATTGTCTCCTAGCCTATATAGCGTCACTTCTTTACCCTCATCGGATAAAATGTAAACTCTAATGTTACCTTTCTTAATTAAAAGTACTCCAACACAATCGACTCCACCGCCATGAATACGTTCACCTTTAGCATAATGTACTTCTTCTAGGAAGTCTGTCAGTAAGCTCTTGTGATCATCTGTTAGCTTATCCCAAAACTCTAACATCTTAGGTAAGTATTCCATGTTTTTTTCATCTATCAACTTCATTCACTCCTTAATCTCTTATTCACTTAAATTATAACACAAATGAGAAAGTAAATAATACTAAAATTATATTAAAAAAAGATTGTAGCAGCTAAATAGTTTAACCACTACAACCCTCTATTATTATGTTTCTACTATAGACTTCTTAATTAGATATCTTTCTTCCAAAGTCCATGAAGGTTACAATATTCATAAACAGCTACTGGTTCTTCACCATCTACTACAAATACTGCCTTTGGCTCTTGTTCTGGTGCTAAGAATCTTACATGTAGTCCATTATTTGTTTCTAAAGCAATAAACTCGATATAATGTTCTGCTACCATTGGATGAATTTCGCTACCAACAACTGCAGTAACAGTGTTTCCGTCTACAGTTACTGCAGGAACATGCTTTTCTGTAGAAGCATCTTCTGTATTAACTGTTAATTCAACCATTTCTTGCCCACAACATACAGGTGTAACACCTGAAGCATTAAGATAAGTTACAATATTTCCACATAGTTTACATCTCATAAATTTTAAATCTGGTTTCATATTTCTTTTCCTCCTTATATTGTATAAAAATTTAGTAATCCTTAACTAAGATATGGAAGTGAGCTTTAGGATGATCGCAAACAGGGCAAAGATCTAGTGCTTCTTTACCAACATGAATATGTCCACAATTAGCACATTTCCAGATAGTATCGCTATCTCTTGAGAATACAATACCCTTTTCAATGTTATCTAATAAATTCAGATATCTTTCTTCGTGGTCTTTTTCTATTGCTGCAACGCCATCAAATAACTCTGCGATTTCTTCAAAACCTTCTTTTCTAGCTATTTCTCCAAAACCTTTGTACATGTCGGTCCACTCATAATTCTCACCTTCTGCTGCATCTTTTAATGCTTCAGGAGTTTGTGGTATACCATCATTCAGTAGCTTGAACCAAATTTTAGCGTGTTCTTTTTCATTTAATGCAGTTTCTTGAAAGTAGTTACTAATTTGCACATAACCATTCTTCTTAGCTTGAGATGCATAATATAAATACTTTGTATGTGCTTGGGATTCACCTGCGAAAGCTTCTTGCAAATTTTTTTCAGTTTGGGTTCCTTGTAATTTGTCTTTGTAATTAAAATCCATTTTGTACCTCTTTCTTTATTATTTTATTGTTCTGCATAAGCAAGTATAACAAATTAATGCTGTAAATTCAATAATGATTCCTAAATACTTGCCCTTATTACTGTTTTCTATACCTTAAAATCTTCACTTTTTAATTCCATCCTGTTAGCTAGATGTTTACCTACATTATCAAGCTTTCTATCATATTCTTCATTCATAAAGGTTGAATTTAGTAAGAAGTCTGCAGTTGCAATATTATTTGCTATCGGTATATTATACACTACTGCTATTCTTAGTAAAGCCTTTACATCAGGATCATGGGGTTGTGATTCAAGTGGATCCCACAAAAAAATAACAAAATCAATATTTCCTTCGACAATTCTTGCTCCTATTTGCTGATCTCCGCCAAGAGGCCCACTGTTAAATGCCTTTATAGGTAATCCTGTCTTATCTGATAAGATACGAGCTGTTGTTCCTGTTCCACATAGAAAATGGTCTTTTAAGATATCCTTATTCTTGTCTGCCCAAACTACAATATCATCTTTCTTTCCATCATGGGCAACAAGGGCTATACGCTTTTGTCTTCCAATTTTAAAACTTACATCTTCAATTATCATTTTCCTTCTCCAATCAATTTATAGCTTTATTAATTAAATTATCAAAGTTAGTAAAGCATGATTTAAATCATATACACTCATTCTATTAAATATAACATAATTTTGCAATATACAATCTTATTTTATTGTAAAATATATTTAAACTTATATAAAATACTTGTATCACAAAATTTATTGTGCTAAAATATTAACGTGCGACTAAAGATAACTTGCAAATTTTCGAGTTTTATAATTGTGATTTTTTCTATATGGATATTTAAATACACGAACAGACTTTCCAATATCTTCTATCTATTTTTCTTATACTTTCGCACATAATAACAAATGATTAAAAATAAAAAAGACAAATTCGAACCATATACATAAAAGGAGGTTTTACATGAGTAACCTAACATATTCCGCTATCACACCTGAAGTTGAAGCTTTATCAAAATTGTGTATAAAAAACAACAATATCGACCCAGCCCTTTACGCTAAGCTTGATGTTAAGAGAGGCCTACGTGATGTAAGTGGTAAGGGTGTTCTAGCAGGACTAACAGAAATTGCAGATATTCGTGCTTATGAAACTGAAGGCGACAAACTAATTCCCATAGAAGGTGAATTATACTATCGTGGCATTAATGTAGAGAAGATTGTAAAAGGCTTTACTAGTGAGAAGCGATTTGGATTTGAAGAAGTTAGTTATCTTTTATTATTTGGTAATTTACCAACAGAACAAGAATATGCAGATTTTACTGAACTATTAAGCTCATATCGAACTCTACCAACAAACTTTGTACGTGACGTTGTTATGAAGGCTCCAACAAGTGACATGATGAATGTTCTTGCTCGTAGTGTACTTACACTTTATGCCTACGATGATTATGCTGATGACACATCAATACCTAATGTACTTCGTCAGTCAGTACAGCTAATCTCATTGTTTCCAATGATATCAGTATATGGATTCCAATCATATATGCATTATAAACATGGTAAAAGCTTATATATTCATAGGCCAACAGAGAAGATTTCTACAGCAGAGGTAATTCTGCGCTTACTACGTCCAGATAAAAAGTACACAGAATTAGAAGCAAAGATTCTTGATATTGCACTTGTTTTACACGCAGACCACGGTGGTGGTAATAACTCTACGTTTACTAATCATGTTGTAACTTCCACTGGTACTGATACCTATTCTGCAGTTGCTGCATCCCTAGGTTCATTAAAAGGACCAAAGCATGGTGGAGCTAACATTAAGGTTATTCAAATGTTTGAAGACATGAAGGAAAACATTAAAGACTGGGAAGACGAAGATGAAGTTCGTAATTATCTATACAAACTATTACACAAAGAAGCCTTTGATAAGTCTGGTTTAATATATGGTGTAGGACATGCTGTTTATAGCCTGTCTGATCCAAGAGCAAAGGTATTAAAGCAATATGTTGAGCTTCTTTCTGAAGAAAAAGGTATAGATGAAGAATATAAATTATATTCTCTAGTTGAAAGACTTGCACCAGAGGTTATAGCCGAAGAGAGAAAGATGTATAAGGGAGTAAGTGCTAACATAGATTTCTATTCTGGCTTTGTTTACAATATGCTAGGACTTCCTTTAGAGTTATATACTCCAATCTTTGCGATTGCAAGAATATCCGGTTGGGGAGCTCATAGACTAGAAGAACTAATTAATGCTGGTAAGATTATACGTCCAGCTTACATGAGTGTATCCCATGACAAATCTTACATTCCAATGGTAGATAGATAAAAACAAACATATAAAAGCCTATAAAGAATGACGTATATGTCTTCTTTGTAGGCTTTATTAAATTGCTTTTTATATGAAAGGTGGAGACTTAAAATTTGTAAAGTTTAGATATTCCTAAATCTTTCATATCTATGGGCTGCGATTTGATCTTTTGTTAGGGCTTTGTAAGTTTCTAGGAATTGGCTAATACCTAACTTAAGTGGGTTTATAATTTCATCTATGGTATCTGTTTTTAGGTCGTCTGGTTCTGGGATTATTTTCTCAATTATATCTAGTCCAAGAAGGTCTTTTGAGGTTAGTTTCATTAAATCTGCAGCTTCAGAGGCTTTTTTATTGTCTTTGTACATTATTGAGGCAAAACCTTCAGGGGAAATTATTGAGTAGATGGAGTTTTCTAGCATCCAAACTTCGTTGCTAAGTCCAAAAGCCAGGGCACCACCACTTCCACCTTCTCCTATTACTATAGATAGTATGGGTACTTTTAGGTTTGACATTTCAAAAAGGTTTCTGGCTATGGCTTCTCCTTGGCCTCTTTGTTCTGCTTCAATACCACAAAATGCTCCTGGTGTATCAATGAATAGGATTATGGGTCTATTGAATTTTTCTGCTTGTTTCATTAGACGTAGAGCCTTCCTATAACCTTCTGGTGAGGGCATTCCGTAGTTTCTTTTTTGATTTTCTTTTAGATTTCTGCCCTTTTGTTGGCCTATTACTGTGATACTTTGATTATTAAATGTGGCAAGGCCACCTACAACTGCACTATCATCACCAAAGTACCTATCACCATGTAGCTCAATGAAGGTGTCAAATACTCGGGTTAAAAAGTCGATACTGGTTGGTCTTTCAAGTTTTCTTGCTATCCTAACTTTTTCCCAGGGGCTTAATTTATCTGTCATAACTTAACTCCTATATTCTTTTCTAAATATCCTTTTTAGCTTCTAATCAAAATAGATAATAGCTTTTTCATATTTTCTCGCTTTATAATCTTATCAACGAATCCATGGTCTAATAGGTATTCAGAACTTTGAAAACCCTCAGGAAGTTTCTGTCCTATTGTTTGTTCAATTACTCTAGGACCTGCAAATCCTATTAAGGCTCCTGGTTCTGCTAGAATTATATCTCCTAACATCGCATAACTTGCCATTACTCCACCGGTAGTTGGATCTGTAAGTACAGATATATAAAGGAGACCTTCCACATCGTGCTTTTTTAGTGCTGCTGAGGTTTTTGCCATTTGCATGAGGGATACGATACCTTCTTGCATTCTAGCCCCTCCAGAACAAGAAAAGATTATCAGGGGGAGTCTGTTACTTGTAGCTCCTTCTATCAGTCTTGTTATTTTTTCTCCTACTACTCTTCCCATACTTCCCATTAGGAAGTTAGAAGCCATTACACCTATTGCTACTTGTTTACCCTGTATTGCCCCTGTACCAGTAATTATAGCTTCATCCAGGTTTGTTGCTTCCTGGATTCTTTGAAGCTTCTCCTTATATCCTGGAAAGTCTAGGAGATCGTCACCATCTAAATCAGAGTCCCATTCTGTAAAACTGCCTGAATCTAGTATCATGCTTAATCTCTCTCTAGGATTAATTCTTTGGTAGTAATTACAATTAGGGCAAATATAAAGATTCTCAATTAAGTCTTCTGTGTATAAAGTTTCATTACATTTTAC
Source organism: uncultured Lachnospiraceae bacterium (assembly GCA_964582385.1). Taxonomy (GTDB): domain Bacteria; phylum Bacillota; class Clostridia; order Lachnospirales; family Lachnospiraceae; genus JAAYRG01. The sequence continues at coordinate 1,045 of CAZOSE010000001.1, read as the reverse complement.
ACATTTTTGAAATAATCCATTTGGCACATAGCTCGATTTTTTTGCCTTTAGGGATGTCTTAGATGTTTTTTTAAATAAGTCTTTTAACATATCTTCTCCATTCTAGCCTCATCCAAAAAAGTTTCGACAAAGCCAGTATTTATACCACCTTTTACAAACCTTGTATCATTCATTATTTCATAGAGAAAGTCTACATTTGTTTCTATACCCTCAATAACAAATTCGCCAAGTACCCCTCTCATTTTCTTAATTGCTAATTCTCTGTTATCATCATAAACTATTATTTTTGCAATTAAGGAGTCATAATTAGAAGGGATTATATAATTGTGATAAAGGGCACTATCAATTCTAACCCCACATCCACCTGGCATATGAAAGTTTGTAACTAGGCCTGGGGATGGTAGGAAGTTCATACTTGGGTTTTCTGCATTGATTCTACATTCGATAGCGTGACCTTTTATGCTTATATCCTCTTGCTTAACCTTTAGTTCGTTGCCTGATGCTATTAATATCTGCTCCTTTACAATATCAACTCCTGTAACCATTTCGGTTACCCCGTGTTCTACTTGAAGTCTTGTATTCATTTCTATAAAATAATAATTGTTATTTTTGTCTAATATAAACTCCACAGTACCAGCATTATTATAATTAATGATTTGTGCTGCCTTAACTGCTATAAGACCCATCTCTTGCCTTAACTCTTCACTTATTCCATATGCAGGAGCCTCTTCAATAAGTTTTTGGTGACGTCTTTGAACAGAACAATCCCTTTCACCAAGATGAATGGTATTACCATGATTATCTGCTAGGATTTGGAATTCAATATGTCTTGCATTTTGTATATACTTCTCAATATACAAGCTATCATCACCAAATGCATTCTTAGCTTCCTGTTTTGCAGTGTTGAAGGAGGAGACAAATTTATCACTAGTGTGGACAATCCGCATTCCTTTACCACCCCCACCACTACTTGCTTTAATTATAAGGGGGTATCCTATTTCCTCTGCAACTTTAAGGCCTTGCTGTGGATCTGTAAGTGGAGATT